>JBDOMQ010000237.1:0-14083 GCA_039831725.1 Pirellulales bacterium | reverse complement strand
TAGATTTTTCACAACGAGTGGCTCGACCAGGTTGTCTCCAGAGGCAAGAGCCAGCGAAGAAATCAGCACAACGAAACCGATCACTCCATTCTGCATTCCCATACCATCATTCTCCAAAGACTCGTTTTTCCTGATGATTCCCACGACGTAGGAGCCACTTGATACCACTTAGATCTTTGACACGTCTGTCTATGCCCTTTCAAGAACAATGCGATAGTGGAAGTTACTTTCCTGCTCTCGAAGGACTTCTGCAACCATCAATTTCTGTTCTTCATCTGTTTTACGCTGAAGCAGACGATCTGTTTCATTAAGCGGGTGACCGGGAAAATACATCTGCGTTATAAGTTCAACAAAGCCTCGCTTCATCACCTTGAAATGGATATGAGGTGGGCGTTCCCAGCCAGGTCCGGCAGGATAGCTTCCAGGCATGACCGTGTGGAAACGAAAACCACCTGCTGTGCCACTCGGCACGATAGCCCATCCTTGAAAATTCTGATCACGTGGAGCAGGGTTTGGGTCATGCGGGTGGTTGTAACGACCTTCGGCATTTGCCTGCCAGATTTCAACCATTGCATCTTCTACTGGAATCCCTGCGGAATCATAAACCTCTCCCGTAATCCATATATCTTTTCCTTTCGCAGGACCTCCACGTCCTGTGACGCGCGTCAGGTCAAAATCCTTGTCTTTTTGTGGCATGACTGGATAAAAAGGCCCTTCAATTTCATGAGGAGTCGTTCGGTCCTCTGCCACTGTACGAGATGAATACAACCAACTGGCGAATCCACCAAAAAAACCACTCGCTATGAATTGCCGTCTTTTGTGATTCTTCAAACGGCCACTTCCTTCCTAAATTGTTGTGTATACCTGTGAAGGCACATTGACCTTCTACGCTTTCTGTGGATTTTCTTTTATATAGGTTTCCGCACGTAATACATCTGGCGCATGGGCTAGTAACACGTCAGCAGAAATGACTTCTTTCGCATAAAGATCAATGAAGGACTGAGTAAAGGTAACCATGCCTTCTCGTCGCTGGGTTTGCATAATTGAATTCAACTGAAAACTTTTATGTTCACGAATAAGATTTCTCGCAGCATTATTCAATCTCAGTATTTCGAATGCCGCAGCGCTCCCTCCATTTTTTTTCCTGACAAGAGACTGTGCGATAAAGCTATTCGAGACATTCGCTATCTGGGAACGAACTTGATCTTGCTCATCTTCTGGAAAAGTTGAAATAACACGCTCTGGAATATCAGCAGCACTTGCGGAATGGACTGTTGCGAACACGAGGTGACCTGTTTCAGCAGCCTGCATGGCCGCCTGGATCGTTTCCGTATCTCGCATTTCTCCAACAAGAATCACATCAGGGTCTTGCCGAAGTGCGGTCCGTAAACCATCTGAAAATGTATCGAAATGAGCATTTTTCTCACGGTGTGTGAAGACTGAGTGGTGTGGGGTGTGGACAAACTCAATTGGATCTTCGAGTGTCAAAATGTGCTTTTGTTGATTCTGATTGATGTAATTAATCATTGCAGCAATGGTTGTCGACTTCCCACTGCCAGTCACACCTGAAACGATAACCATTCCAGTATTATCGAGAGAAATTTTTTCAAAAATCTCAGGCATTCCAAATCCTTCGATCGTCGGAATATTCTCAGGAACAATTCGGCAGACCACCTTGAATCCCTCAAGGCACTTCGCAAAACTTGCCCGAAGGCGACATGCCTGTTTTGTACCAGTGCCTTTAACTTGATACCCACGATCAACTGCCCCATGTTCATCGAGTTGCCTTGCAGAACGATCATCGAGAAGAAGACTCTTTAAGTCTTCGATCTGTTGGGATGAAACCTTCGGCAGATTAATCTGTCGGATAGCGCCATCGATTCGAAATTGTGGTTCGTCACCAGTCTGAAAATGTATGTCGGAGGCACGGTGCTGAATTGCCTTCTGTACAAATTCATCAAGATCAAACAGTTTTGACATGCTTTTCACTCCAAATTCTAGATGCTTTTATCCACCAGCCTCTGTTCCTACTTCTGCAAAGTGCTAGTGAAAACAATGTATACGAGAACGCAACGGGGTGATGTTCCAAAGGCTCAAATTCCGGCTCGGAGACCACAGCATGTGCTTACTTTTGCAGAGGTTCCGGAATTGCATGGCACTGACAGGCTCGCTAAGGTCTCCCTCACATTTCATGACCCAGCTGTGGTTTTACCGTGCTGCCCCATCATTTACGTCTTCAGATATCGTTCTGGTGCTGCCTCGTAGCGAGCACAATTTCGGCACAAGATGTTGTTTGGGTGCAGCCTGTTGATTCCCCACCATACGAAACACATGTGGCCAATACGGCAAATCAATGGACGCCGTATCGGGATGCCAGTCAACGAATTGATCTCCTCCCACCGGTCGATTTCAATCTCGAGCAGGATACATTCGCTAGTGAACCAATTGCTGACCTCGACCCGATTGAGGCAGGATCCGGTCGACGGAAGAAGCCTAGCTTTGGTCGAGGAGCTCCCTTGAGTATGGGTGGTTTTTGGGCTCCAAACACCCCGGTCGTAAATCAACCAGCAAATCTTCAAATGAATGCGCAGTTTGCTCGAGTAGCCATGCCTCTTGGTATTCCAGAAGAAGGTAAACCGCTGTGGTTAGCGATTGCCAAATTTGGACGACTCGAGCTGGCAACAAATGCAATCCTACCTGACTCAGGAGAACCTGTCCCCAGTCAATTCTGGCTGGTTGAAACGGGAGTCACTCACATTCGTCCTCTTGCCTCTGGCAGTACCATTGGTGGGACGTTCCTCTTTGGTTCAGCGAGTGACAAACCTTTTCATGCTGGTCGTGATCTGACGCTTATGTCGATCCTCTTTGCGACCGTACCAGCACGAAACCAACGCGATGACTGGAGCTTTAGTCTCTTCTATTCACCTACTTCACAGCTGCCTTACCCTCTTCCAGGTATCGCATATATCTGGAAGCCCGATGAAACGCTTGAGGCAAAAATTGGTTTGCCTGCTGGAATTGAATGGCGCCCAAATGATGATTGGGAGGTTACGTTTAACTACTTTCCACTCGTGAATGTAAATGCCATGGTACGAAGACGTTTAGCTGACAAGCTCTGGTTATTTGGTGGCTATCGCACTGATACACAGATTTATTTCCTGGCTGATCGAGTGATTGAAAAAGAACGTTTCTACGTGTTTGATCAGCGTGCTGGCATTGGTCTTGACCAACAAATTGGAGCTGGCTTTAGCCTCGAATTCCTTGCTTCCTACCTCTTTGACCGTGAACTTTTTCAAGGGACCAGTTTCACCTCTGGACGGACTGATGTTATTGAGTTTGACCCCGGCCTTGGCCTCTCTCTGCAGCTTTTGTGGAGAAGATAACCGCTACTCGTAATCCCACTTGGTAATCCAAGGATCTGCAAATTGACGCTGCAATGCTTTGAGTTTTTCTTTGTATCTGAGAAGAACTGCTGCCTGTTTTGGATCATCAGCAAGATTCACTGCTTCCTCTGGATCCTCTGAAATGTGATACAGCTCAAACCTCGGACGGTGAATATATTCTTGAACTGTTTTCATGCCGTACGGAGCGTCTAGACTTCGCCGATACTGAGACTGCCAGCTACTAGCCGCCCAGAGATCCGAAGCAAATGGATAGGGGAGCGGGTGTGCAATATTCCAGATGAGTTTCCAATCATGATCCCGTATGGCTCTCATGGGATAATACATCTGAATTTCATGGAATGTATGCGACGCAAAATGCGCATCATGAATTGCGATTTCCGTATCAGACAGAATTGGAATCCACGACCGTCCGTGATACGCTTCGATACCTTTTCGAGGGCCGTGATTTTCATTCGTGGCGTACGGCTTATTTTTCCAATATTCTTCTGGTGAAACCCAGTGCTTGGGACGCTGCTTCACCTGGTCAAGCTCACCCGCAAAATCGAGCAACGAAGGCGTGATGTCTGTGTGATTCACAATACTCTGAGTCCGTACTCCTCGAGCCTTCGAATATGGATCACGAACAACAAAAGGAACACGAAGGCCGGGCTCATAAACTGTTGTTTTACCACCAGAGAACGCCATACCATGGTCACTGGTGAAAAGTATGAGTGTCTTGTCAAAGAGATCTGCCTTTTTCAAGATCTCGATGAGTCGTGCAAGTCCCTGATCAATGCGAGCACACGACTGATAATACTGAGCAAGCTCGCTACGAGTTTCTGCTGTATCCGGCAAGAATGCTGGAATCGGGATATCCTCTGATTCAAAAAAGATCTCCTTGACCCCTTTATGGCTCCCTCGATTGTGTTTGTTTCCAAAAAGATCTGGTTTCAGTTCCAAAGCAGAATTTTCATCACGCCCACCTCCACGATGGGGATCACTGGTAGCAAAATAGAGGAAGAACGGCTTCTCGCTTTTAGAATTGATAAACTCTGCGGCAACATCTGCCATCTGGACTGCATTGCGTGGATTCCCCTGGAGTACAGTTTCAAAGTGATATACCTCCTCTGGCGCCACGTGGTACTTTCCGATACGAGCCGTTCGGTACTCTGCTCGGGCTAAGGCACGAGGAAGTGACAAGCTGACAACGTCATACCAGCTTGCAAACTTATGAAAGTCATGCTGATGCCCATACTGGCCATTAGTGTGATTATGTAATCCAGACAGGATTACTGAACGGCTTGCTGAACAACTTGCCGTTGTTGCAAATGCGTTGTCGAACACAACCCCGTCAGCCGCCATGGCATCAATAGCCGGAGTCACAGCCACACGATCACCGTAACAACCTAAGGTTGGTGATTCATCATCTGTGACAAATACAATGATGTTGCGTTCGGCCGCCTGACTCCACTGCACACAAACAATCGCAGAAAGAATCACAAAAAATATTGCCGACATGAATCCTTCCGCGTGATCAACCTGGCAGGATATATATTTTTTCATGAAAAGAGGCTCCGAACGATGTTGTTGAAGAATCCACTAAATTACCTATGTTCTCAATTCCCAAAAACTATGCCGTAAAAATACCACAAGAAATCAGAAACTGTGGGCTGATGAGGAATTGCTTCGTTTCTGCAATTTCCCCTACAGTACGGGAAATTCTTTGTTTTCCCAAACATGAGACCCGATGACTGCCTACTCACTCACCCATTTGCGACAGCTTGAAGCTGAAAGCATTCACATCATTCGCGAAGTCGCCGCTGAGTTCGATAACCCTGTCATGCTTTACTCAATCGGCAAGGATTCGGCCGTTATGGTTCGATTAGCCGAGAAGGCATTCTACCCAGCCAAACCACCATTTCCGCTCATGCATGTCGACACCACCTGGAAGTTCCAGGAGATGTATCAATTGCGGGATAATTACATTGCCAAAGAATTGGGATTCAAACTCATTGTGCATGTCAATGAAGAGGGTCGTGCACAGGGAGTCAATCCATTTACCCATGGCAGCAAAGTCCACACTGACATCATGAAGACACAGGCGTTGCGGCAGGCGCTTGATACCTATCGTTTTGATGCAGCCTTTGGTGGAGCTCGACGTGATGAAGAAAAAAGCCGTGCCAAAGAACGAGTCTTTTCCTTTCGCGATGAATTTCATCGCTGGGATCCCAAAAACCAACGGCCTGAACTATGGAATCTGTACAACACAAAGGTGAAGAAAAACGAAAGCATCCGAGTCTTCCCAATTTCAAACTGGACCGAACTCGATGTATGGCAGTACATCCATCTTGAACAGATACCAATAGTGCCGCTTTATTTCGCAAAAGAACGGCCGATTGTTTGGCGAGAAGGCGTCATGATTATGGTCGATGATGACCGAATGCAATTAGAGCCAAACGAAACGCCGGAAATGCGAAGAGTGCGATTTCGAACCCTTGGTTGCTACCCACTGTCTGGTGCCGTTGACTCAACAGCTACGACACTCCCGGAAATTATTCAGGAGATGCTACTGACCACATTCTCAGAGCGACAAGGCAGGCTTATCGACAGCGATGAAGCCGGCTCAATGGAAAAGAAAAAGAGAGAGGGATACTTTTAGCCTATGTCTCACCAATCATCGCTTATTGCCACCGACATTGATGAATACCTTGCACAACATGAGCAGAAAGAACTTCTGCGATTTATTACCTGTGGTAGCGTAGATGACGGTAAAAGCACGCTCATTGGTCGACTCTTTTATGAGTCCAAAATGATTTATGAGGATCAGCTTACCGCGATAAAAAAGGACACCTCGCGTTACGGAACAACTGGTGAAGAAGTCGATCTCGCACTCTTTACGGATGGCCTCGAGGACGAGCGGCAACAGGGAATTACCATCGATGTTGCCTACCGTTATTTCTCTACCGAAAAACGAAAATTCATCATTGCTGACACGCCGGGCCATGAGCAGTACACACGAAACATGGCCACGGGAGCATCGACTGCTGATCTTGCCATTATTTTAATTGATGCACGACACGGTGTTCTTCCACAAACCAAGCGACACTCTTTTATTGTGTCACTCCTTGGCATCAAACACATTATTGTGGCAATCAATAAAATGGATATTGTTGATTACAGACAGGAATCATTTGAATCCATTCGTCGAGACTATGTCGACTTTGCGGCGAGACTTGAATTGCCCGATGTGCACTTCATGCCAATCTCTGCGCTCAAGGGTGACAATGTTGTGACAAACAGTGAGCGGATGGCATGGCATGAGGGCCCACCACTCATGCATCTTCTTGAAACGGTCTACATTGGCTCAGACCGCAACATGGAAGACTTTCGATTTCCAGTGCAATACGTCACTCGACCAAACCTTGACTTTCGTGGATTTGCCGGGACTGTAGCATCAGGAATTATTCGCAAGGGTGATGAAATTATTACCTTGCCTTCTCGTAAAAAGAGTCGCATCCAATCGATTGTGACTTTCGACGGTGAACGTGATGAAGCATTTGCTCCCCAGTCAGTAACTCTCACGCTTGAAGATGAAATAGACTCCAGTCGTGGTGATATGATTGTCCGAGCGGGGAACCTCCCAAAGGTCGATCAGAAATTTGAAGCCATGCTTGTCTGGATGGATGAAACATCGCTTATCCCAGGAAAAGAATATCTCTTCAAACAGACTGGCAAAGTCATACCAGGCCGAGTGAGTTCACTCAAATATCGAGTTGACATCAATACACTTCACCGTGAACCTGCACCAACGTTAGCACTCAATGAGATTGGTCGCTGTGGAGTCACTCTGGCGGCCCCAATTGCTCATGATTCATATCGACGCAATCGAACAACTGGTTCCTTTATTATCATCGACCGACTGACAAATGGAACCGTCGGCGCAGGTATGATCCTT
Source organism: Pirellulales bacterium (assembly GCA_039831725.1). GTDB lineage: Bacteria > Planctomycetota > Planctomycetia > Pirellulales > UBA1268 > UBA1268. The sequence continues at coordinate 6,745 of JBDOMQ010000237.1, read as the reverse complement.
GATCGGGAACCAGAAGACGGTGCTGCCCATTGGGACGATGAGCCAGCAACTGAAGGCCTGACAGTCTCCTCTAGTGAAGTGACAATTGAAGAACGCCGCGCTCGTTTTGGACAAAATCCAGTAACAATCCTCATTACGGGCCTCACTGGTTCAGGCAAGACAACTGTCGCTCAGGCACTTGAACGCAAACTCTTCGATGATGGGCGAGCCGTTATGGTTCTCGATGGACAGGCCATGCGACTTGGCATAAGCCGGGATCTTGGCTTCTCAGCCAGCGAAAGAAGTGAAAACCTTCGACGCTCTGTCGAGGTAGCAAAGATTGCGAATGATGCCGGCTTCATCGTCATTGCAGCTTTTGTTGCACCTGATGAGCAGTCAAGACAAAAAGCTGCAGAACTTGTTGGCACAGAACGATTTCTCACTATCCACCTCTCAGCACCCGTGGATGTCTGTCGGGATCGTGATGAGAAGGGACAGTATGCAAAGGCAGATGCAGGTGAACTGGGTAATTTTCCTGGTGTATCTGCACCCTATGAACCTCCATCAGAAGCAGATCTTGTGCTGCCTACTGATGAACTCCCAGTCGGCCGATGTGTAGATGCAATAATCGAACTCCTCGAGACTAAGGGTGTTCTGGGGTGAGTAAAGGACCGGATGGAGAGAAAAAGTGCGAGGGCTCAATTCGCATCGGAATCCTTACAGTCTCAGATCGGGCCAGCCGTGGTGAATATGCTGATGAAGGTGGGCCGGCCGTCCATGATTATCTTCGTGAGGTGCTGTGTGTTCCATGGGAGCCTGAAAGTCAAATTGTTTCGGATGATGTCGACTGTGTTGCAGCAGCTATTCAGGCTATGTCCAGCCATGGATGCTGTCTTATTATCACAACAGGCGGCACCGGACCTGCACCACGTGATATAACGCCAGAGGCTACTGAGCAGGTGTGCTCTAAAATGCTGCCAGGCTTTGGCGAGATGATGCGCCAGGTATCACTCCAATATGTTCCCACCGCAATTCTTTCTCGACAAACCGCAGGTGTGTGTGGTGGTGCATTGGTCGTTAATCTTCCAGGCCGCCCAAAAAGTATTTGTGAATGCCTTGATGCAATTTTCCCTGCGATTCCTTACTGCATTGATCTCATCCATACCGGGAATACTACACCTCCTTATCTAGAAACAGACCCAACTCGAATGCAGTCATTCCGCCCAAAAGGCAAGTAGTTTTGCATGCTCTGTCAGAGATGAGCTTTCAGTAAATTTCTGCAGAATTTCTTTTGACGTTCTCGCTTTACGAGTCCGCTACTGGTGAGCTACCAACGAATGTAAGACGGCCAGGAAGCACTCGGATTGTCACTGGTAACTCACCACCCGGGTCACCATCGAGCTGATATGGGACTGCCTCATCAGATTCGATAACAATTTGTGTGACTTGCTCCACGTGTGTATCTCGCCAGCTTCGATGCCAGCCAAAAAGCACACCAATAAAATACCGCAGACCATTCCACCAACGCCCCCCACGAAAACAACATAGATCAAGCCGGCCATCAGCAAAATCGCCCTCGGCAACAAATCGAAGTCCGAGCGCATATCGTGGCACATTGAAGACAAACGCCCAGCGAGTATGAACGGCTTTTTCATTTCCCTCAGTCCGAACACGAATCTTGGGAAATTGATATCCACCCAGTGCTTGTAAAATCGGTCGAATCCAGGTTGTATGGTCAATGTGACCGGTTCGTCGAGCACTGAGAAGGCGTACCACTTCTGCATCGAAACCGACAGAAGCAACAGCTAGAAAAAGCTGTCCGTTCGCTTCACCAGCATCGAGTGCGAATGTTTTAGAACTATCTATTTTGTCCATGAGTCGACCGATATCACAATCAAAACCCAGTTGCTTCGCAAGAACATTTTCTGTCCCAAGCGGAAGAATCGCCAGCGGGGTTGTAGGAGCTGAATGATTTGCAACAAAGCCGATGGTTCCATCACCACCTGCACATATAACACATTCAATTTTTTCCTCGTTCGTGCTGTCGTCGATATCCAACAGGTCCTGAATTTTTTTTCGGTCACTTTCTTGCTCGACAAGATAACCTCGAGCAAGAAGCCCGGCTTTCAGATCACTAAGGAGCGATTGCTTGTCTCGTGCACCAGCATTTGGGTTTTCAGCTATCACTATTTTTTTATTCATAACCGATTTAATTCACTCATCATTCAAAGGTGGTCGCCAGACACCAACGATTGGCCCACGCCCTCAAGCTGGTGACGAATGAAATCATTCAATTATTCTTGAAAGCCACGCCGGTACCGATTGTAACCACATTTGTTCGATACATTTCTTTGAGAACACTGCCATCAGCGGCAATGGTTGCACCGTTCTTCAAGCACCCACTCATAACTAGGAACTTTTCGTGTCACTTCAGTCGTTACTGGAATTGTTTTTTTTATTACCTTTGCCCACGTTGGTTTCCAAAGCGGATACCAGAAACATCCACATTCATCACGTCCATGCGTTTTTCCACAGAGACACGCCGGGCCCGGGATGATCACATCTTCACACTTCGTATGAATACATGTTTTTTTCACCTCTTTCATAATTGGTTTGGCAACTGGTATGCGACGAATACATTGACAACTTCCGCAGAGATCACAATAACCATCTTGGTTGTCTGGCCTATCGCTCCTTTCATCAGCAAAAACGTTACCGACAGTAATAAAGAAAATAAGGAATACTATTCTTTGCATGATGACTCCTAGAACTCGGCTTGAAATCGTGTCGCAAAAATATTGAACGGAACGGGACCTGTGATCGTCGGAGGATTCAACGCAGTGGTTCCTGCCGTATACGATGGCATGCTATGAATCCAATTAAACTGCACACGCATCGCTCGGTTCCACCACCAATTGATTGCTACCGTTGACTGGTTGAGAACACCGAATTGTGGATCTGGTGGTAACGCAGCATCTGGGTCTGGAAGATAGTTGGCCGGGTCATAGTCACGATTTGTAAGATCAAGATAGGACCATCGAAATGCAAGTTCCCAAGCGCCCCAACCACGTATACGTCCTCTGCGGCCTGTCCCGAAAAATGGTGTAAAAGGATTCACGTTGTAATCAAAAACACCGGCCTGCTTGAGGTATTTTGCATGTTCTCCTGTGAGAAAATACCCGCACTGCATATACGCACCAGATTGGAGAAGAAGTGGTCCAACTGCTTGTTGTACGGGCTCTAACATAACCTCACTTTGAAAATTGAACTGGCCACGATTGAACGCAAGTTCAAGATGATACAGGCTGAAATGCGTCGCCAAAAAACGACCAGTATCAAGCACCGCTGGTGTTCCAGCCGCAGTGATCTTGCCGCCTGCTGATATATCTCCGACAAAGAACTCCGGTAACGTGCTTGTTCGGTAACTCTGTGCAAAAGACTCAAATGGGTCCAGTGGAGTAGGACTAGCATTAGGATCACCACCAATTTGAGAGAAGATGAATCCCGTTCCAACATGTAATAAATATCGCCCATCAGAGGGTTCATCATAATGAACAAGGTGTGTGATCCTTGATGCAAAGGTGACCCCGCCTTGATCACTGATCTGCACTCCGGTCGTATTATCGCCGAACGTACGATAGTTGCTTTGAGAACCTGTGTTGTAAAATGTAAGTCCAGTGCCATAGACGCTATACGCCCAACTCGTACGCTCATCATCACTGATGTCATACGCCATAATGCCAATACGGCGGAAAGGATCAAGAGCCATAAATGGAGCTGAACGTTCAAGAAAGTTCAGGTGTCGAACGCTTGTCCAACTATCCATGGTACCGGGCTGCCTAAATTGACCGATACGAATCGTTCCTAAATACGGGAGCTCTGACTGCTCACCCCAGACATCAAGGAAACTTGGTCTACCTGATTGACCAAAATCCATTTCGATACTGAATGCATTTGTTTCTGTAACTTTTCCGATTGCCTGAAGACGAGCTCTGCGGAAACCAACACCGTTTTGCATGTTCCCAAAATAAGTGCGTGCGAGGGTATCTTGGCTGTAGATTCCGCTGTCGAGTTGAAAGAAACCACTGAGTCGCACAATTGGCAAACTCTCACCAGCACCCTCAAGAGCATCCAGTCGGGTCATGAGATTACCGACCTGATTGGGGTCAAGTACCGTATCGTTCGGATCAGAGGCTCCACCAAATTGTTGACCCGCACCACGTTGAATATTTCCGGGTTGGTCTGGTGCAAGAATTGTCTGGCTGTCGCTTGGTTCCACCAGACTCTCTGGTTCACTCGTTTCCTGGGGAAGTGGTGCCGGTATTTCCTCAGGCTGAAGTTGAACAGATTCAAATTGTGTTTCATGAATGATACTTGCCGGGAACTGACCGTCCGGTGATAAAGCAAGTGTGTTCGGCGACAAAAAAGAGAACAGAAGGATCGCGCACACTGCTTTACAGAGTTTTTCGAAAAGACGTTCTCTCTTTCCCGGTCGTATCACGACTGGGCCCTCCAGGAATAGCGATCAAGGCAGCTCTCATCAGAGCACCGCCTAAAGAATGACATTTATGCTTTTTTTATCGGCATAAACGTTAAACCCACGCTACTTTGTCAGCCGTCGTCTGATCTTTGTCTGATTGAAACGGGAGAAAATGGTGATATGGGGTAGCTTCGCAGCATTCAGGCCTATGACAATAAAAGTAAACAGCTTCCCCAGATCACCCATTTCGACGAGTTGATCTGCGGAAGCTGTTTTAGAACGCTGTCAAGTAAGATCCCAATCGAGGGCTTCTTATCGCACTCGCACAGACCTCGAAACACGACCAAAGTTATCAACAAGGATAAGATCTGTCTGAGAGATTGAACGAACCGCAGGCGTAAGCGTCTGATTCGTTAGACCAGCTCGAGACGAGGCTGTTACATGAGAAATCAATCGGCCGTTCGATACCATCCACGTACCACTGGATATCGGAGTAGGTACAAACACTGATTGAAAGTTTCGAAGCATCTGATAGTACCGATAGGTCTGAAACGTTCCATCAACGTTATACGTGATATCAACTGATCCTTCGGTATCCGTCATACGCCACGTTCCAACAGCCATTTCCCGAACCTCGGCATCGGTCAGCACACGTGATGTCACACCACCACCTGGTACGACAGCCGGGGGAGGTGCTGGCTTGGCACTCTGCCACTGACTCATGTCAGGAGGATTATCATGAACTGGTTTTGGAGCAGGTCGTGGAGCACCTTTTGGGGTTGCTGAGTTATTCGGCTCATATTTTTCCATCACGACGAGAGCTCGTGCTGAATCTTTTGGGGCACCAAACTCGGTAGGAACCTTTGAAACATCTCGTGAAAAACAGACGACAAGTTTACCCTCATCAAATTTGTAGATGCCCTTCCCTGTTTCTGTATCCTTATTTTTAATCGTTATTCTTTTCGGATAAGAAGTTGGATCTATTCGGAACTCACGTGTCGTTTTGCTTCCACCAACTGGGTCTGAGAAAAGAATTGTGTAGTCAACAATTTCCAGATTTCCACCACCTGGAAGCCAGTACTGCATTTGTTCCTCAGGAATTTCCTGTCCGTTTTCAACGAGTTCAACAACTCGCCAATTACCACGTACTCGCTCTAGTTCCGTATCAACTGCCGAAGGAGTTTGAGCAACTGACGAAGCAGGGAAAAGCGTGAGGGCAAGACATCCGAACATTGCAAGGCTTAGGGCCAAAATGCGTGAAGCGTGCATAGCATCCTTTCAGGGAGGTTTCTTCCTAAGACGACGGGAACCATCGTTTCTTGAAAACAGGTTTGAATCATACGGTGGAAATTGAACTGCCTGTTCACTTCCAATCTTCCCAGATCATGAGAAATGTATGCGGGTTCCGTCAACACGAGCCTGTCGCCCAGAAATTTCAAAACTTTGCTGAGAAGCCTGACTGGCTTCGGCTAATTGGCGAGTTTCAGCACTGTCTGGCAATTTTTGGTGCAAAATAGGTCAGAATGGCGTCAGCTCCAGACCGTTTTATTGCAAGAACTGCTTCGAAGATAGCCTTGTCACCATCAAGCCAGCCATTGGCAATAGCTGCCTGAATCATGGCATACTCTCCACTGACCTGATAGGCAAATGTGGGGATACAGAAGGTTTGCTTGACCCGATAGATAATATCCAAACACGTCATGGCCGGTTTGACCATGACTAAATCAGCACCCTCATCAAGATCAAAGGCAACCTCCCTGAGTGCTTCGTTTGTGTTTGCTGGATCCATCTGATACGTCTTCTTATCTGCAACGCCAAGAGATTGTGCTGTACCAAGTGCCGCATGGCTACCAAGCGCATCACGAAAAGGTCCGTAGAAGGAAGACGCATACTTTGCTGCGTATGAGAGGATGCCCACCTCTTTTTGTTGGTTTTCATCAAGCGCGGCTCTGATGGCCCGAACTCTGCCGTCCATCATGTCTGATGGTGCGACGATATGGCAGCCAGCTTGGGCAAGCACTACAGCTTGCTCCTGAAGTACAGCAACTGTCTCATCATTTACAATACGGCCATTTTCAAGAAGTCCATCGTGACCATGTGTTGTATATGGGTCAAGTGCGACATCACAGATGATACCGACGTCATTGTCTGTCTCAGCCCGTACCGCTTGGATGGTTCGACATATCAGATTTTCTGAATCAAGAGCATGCTCGCCATTGACGGTCTTTTGCTGTGAATCAACAACTGGGAAAAGTGCGATTGCAGATATGCCTAATGACTTTGCAT
>JBDOMQ010000222.1:0-2877 GCA_039831725.1 Pirellulales bacterium | reverse complement strand
GACAATATCTATCACTTTTGTACCACGCAGAGTCTAGCGTAGTTTGCATCCGACCACAGCAAAGATTACTCGACCATAGGGATTTCATGATGTCCGGAAAGACCCGCTGGGAGGTTTTCACCAGCTTCAAGGAAAGACACAAGATCAAGAATCTCTTGCCGCGTCAGGACATTGACCAGTCCGGCCGGCATCGGTGAAACCTGGGAAGAAAACCGTTCTTCAACGTCTTTTTTCTGTATTCGTTTGACCTTCTCCGGCATCAGTAGATTGGGCCTGATGGTATAGGTTTCTGGCGTTTCACTCGCAACAACTCCAGACACGACACGACCATCCGTAAGTAGAAATTGCACCATGCGATAGTCATCATCAATTTTCAACGACGGATCAAGAATCTGAAGCAGGAGATCTTTGCCTCGAAGTTTCTTCACACTTTTCACCAAGTCCGGCCCCAAATTGACACCATGACCTGCTGCTACATGACACTGAGTACACTGCGCTTTTGCAAAGGCATGCATGCCCCGTGACAGTGTTTCTTCGTCCCGACTGACAGGAACTGTAGGAAAATCCTCAGCTTTCCACACGTTCACCATGGTCGGTCGGCATGCATCGAGCAAACGCTCAGCTTCCGCCTGATCACGTGCCACAACCATCTTGCCATTCATCACAATCCAGTGACCAGGGAACGTACACACATACGGGTACACTCCTGGTTCCTGTGGTGCTTCGAAACGCAAAACATGCACCAATGATTTGCGCGTAGGACCTATCATTGGAGTCGCCTCAAGAATCAAATTCTTTTTTTCTTCCGGTATGAAATCGCTCGTTGCATTTTTTGGGTCACGAGCCATTGCATTGGCTGCAACACCAACCTCCTCCATTGCACCAGGCTGCACAAGAACAAGATTGTGATCTGTTGCATCTGGATTCAGAAAAACAAGTTTGACAGGTTGACCAGGGCGAACGCTGAATTGCTTGTTTGTAAAAAGCATTCGTTCTGGCTCACATGAAATTCGCACTTCAACTGTCTCTGGACGCCTATCAAACGCTTTGTCCTTCCCCGCTGCCTTGGGCTCCTGAATTTCAAGAGACCGCTGCGCCCGTTTCAGGAGGGCCGGGACAATGCTCTTCTGATCGTTTTGCCAGTGTTGTTGGAGTGGTTGTGATTCAAGTGCGCAGACAGCTGCGTAGGCAAGATGCCCACCGATCGGCTGGCGAAATATTCTCAGTACAGCATCCAGCGCTTCTCGTGTGCCAATCCAACTTGCTGCAATGGCCGCCTCCATCCGCACAAGACCAGAGGAATCTGTAGCAGCATTCAAAAGAATCTCATGCCGATCCGGCAGGGAGGTGTGCCAATATCGTAGCTGCCGAATTGCAGCAGCCCGTGCATGGTGATCGGTATCTGAAGCCAACTCAACAAGAAGTTCGGGCCTGACCACACCAAGTGTTGAAAGACATGCCATTCCCTCTGCAAGAGAGCGGGCTCTCTTAGGATCATCATCCTTAAGACTATCAATCCAGTCGTTGACTGCCTGGGTAGCCATCGCGTGATTCCGACTGGCAAGTTCTCGTGTGGCAAGATAACGAACACGAAACTCTGGGTGACCCAAGAGTTCTGCTAGTTTGTTCTCTGACCTTCCTGAGATTTGTGGTAGCTCTGACACGTTTCCTTTTTTTGCAGTCACTCGCCAGATACGGCCAGACTCTCGGTCACGACGGGAATCCCTCAACGAGTATTGCGCGTGCCCCTTCACAGGGTTGTACCAATCAACAACAAAGAGATCTCCACGCGGACCAAAATGAAGATCCACTGGGATGAAACTGAGGTTTGTTGAGAAAATCAGATCACTTACGTATTGCTCGTTGAAGCCGAATTCATTTTCAATCCAACGATGAATTTCAATTCGGTTCGTTGGCTTATACCGTGCTTTAATAAACCCGCCTTGGAGTTCTTCTGGAAATCCTGGGTTATCAACAAATGCCTGACCACACGTTCCCGAATAGGCTTGCAAACCCTGGGGTCGTGCATGTTGCTGTGGATATGGTGGATCCAATGAATGAAATGCCTCGGCAAAAATCGGGTGACTGGCAACATGATTTCCCCACGGATCAAACGTAACACCCCACGGATTCGTACTCGGATAGGTACCCATTGCCGTCAGTCTGTGAATTTTTGGCTCGTAGCGAAACCAGCCACTATTCTGCTGTCGGACTGGTCCGTATGGGGTCTCGATTTGTGAATGGTGAAATATTGATTCCCTGAACAGAAGTGCCCCGTCAGGTGTCCAGATAAAATCATGTAGTGCATGATGCGAGTCTTCTGTACCAAATCCAGAAAGAACAACCTCATGAACATCAGCACGGTCATCTCCATCGACATCCTGAAGGAATGTCAGGTTCGGTTGTTCCGAGACATACACTCCACCATCCCCAAATTCAAAAGACAAGGGAACGTGAAGATCATCAGCGAAAATTTTTGACGTATCCGCTTTTCCGTCACCATCAACATCTTCCAGAATCACCAGCCGATCATGTGGCTCAAAACCTGGATAGATATGCGGATAGGCCTGCGACGTGCATACCCAAAGACGACCTCGTGAGTCCCAGCGGACTTGAATCGGGTTAGCGATTTCAGGGAATTCTTCTTCGCCGGCAAACAGATTGACCTCAAAGCGTGGATCAACTTTGAAGGCTTTCTGTTCCTCAGATGCTGGCAGCCAGTTATTAGCTCCACGTGTTTCAAGAGCGGCTGGAAGTTCAGGGACATTTGAATCATCAACCTGTTCAGACACTGGTCGGCCATGAGCTATGTCCCAGATCCTACGATCTCGATTCGCGCACATGATCTCAAAATTTCGCATGGCTGGGAGAAAATCA
>JBDOMQ010000305.1:0-2878 GCA_039831725.1 Pirellulales bacterium | reverse complement strand
ACCCGGCCGCTGTCAGGGACAGTGCATTTCGAAGAAGATGCGGTTCGTTCAATCACGGAGAGTGTGGCTGATTTACGGCAACGCCAGGCTGTGCTCGAGACACCTCCTCAGATTCCAGTGCTCGATAATCCAGGATTTGACCTGCCGAGTCTTGGTGGTGGTGTGACTGGTTGGGAGGTTGTGGAAGCGGCTGGAGGACAGCTCGAACTGATTGAATCGCCATCGCCAACCGTTGGTGACAGTGAAAAGAATCAGGCTGTTCGTATGACATCAGTCGGTGATCTTGCGACGGTGCGAAGTAATCCATTTCAGCCTCCACGGACGGGGCGATTGAGTGTTGCCGTTTGGTTACGACTGCCTCCATCAGTGCCTCAGCCTCCACTGCGAATAGCAGTCGAAGGGGTTGATAGTGGCGAGCAATACTACCGCTTTGCGCCAGTTGGTTCAGCAGCCGGTGGGCGACCCCTGCAAGAAGGATGGAATCGTTTTGTTTTACAGGTAACAGATCTTCCTAGCGATCCCAACGAATCATTGCGTTTACGATTCGATATGCTCGGGCCAGGTGTCGTCGAAATTGATGAACTTGAAGTTTACGATCTGGTGTTTAGTCAAGAGCAGCAAAACGAACTCCATGTATTACTCAATGAGATGGAGAGTGAACTTGCAGATGGCTCGACGGCACGAGTCCTTTCGAGACTCGAGGGATATTGGCCACGTTTTCTGCAGGCAACCGTTAGTGACGAGCAGGCTGAAAGAGTTGCGAAGCGAATTGCCCGCCGTGAAGAACGGCGAGTCAAGGCGGAAGAAGACGCCACTGAAGAAGACGATGGGTTCTTCAGTCGAGTGCGAAGTTGGTGGCGGTAGTCTGGTCAGGCTTTGGCACCCAGAGCCACGACAGCATGCTATCCCGGTGGCCAACGAAGTGGCCGGCCACCAAGCAGATGAATATGTAGGTGATTCACTGTCTGGCCGCCGTCTGCCCCGCAATTCACAACCAGACGATATCCATTTGTAAGATTGAGTTTCTTGGCGACTTCTGTTGCCACTCTCATGAGGTGACCGAGCAGAGGGGTGTCTGCGTCGGTCACTTCAGTGAGGCTGGGTATCGGCTTCTTTGGGATGACGAGGATATGGGTTGGGGCCTGTGGTGCGACGTCATGAAACGCAAGGCACATCTCATCCTCGTGCTCTATCTGCGCGGGTATTTCCCGGCGGATGATTTTTGTGAAAATCGTCTCAGCCATTGCTCGCCGTCTTCTTTTTTCGTGATCTCCGTTTGGGAGCTTTGGGTATGGCCCATTCTTTTGTCAGCATCTCAAAGACTTCGGGAGTCTCGTAACGCACCACGTTTTTTCCTTCAGGCATTGGCCCAACAAGTGATCGAAAAACTGGCGCACCCCGAAGTTCAAGATCCGTACTGCAGTCATCAATGCCAACCTGAAGATGAGATGTTGGAATATCTTCAGCTTTATCAAAGTCGTGGGTAATGAGTTCGCCGTTGCGGCCTTGTGTTACAACCCGCCAAGTATCTTTCGCCATTCGTGTTCTCCTCCAAGGCTGAGACGGCCGGCCACGGCATCCCTGCACCTCTTGTTCTTATTTAATTGAGATCGGTTCGGCTGGACGCAGTTGGTGACGTTGAGATTCTCGGGCTACCCTGACCGTTACAAACCGGCCTTTGGCCATATGGTTCTTCCAGTCGCTAAAAGCGGTATAAGTGATTGTCACCCATCACGTTGCAGCGGACCTCACGCGTCCTGTCGTGGATGACAATGCCATCAAGTGTTTATGCCGCTTTCCGAAGCGCTCGTTGTAGTTTTCTCCAGTGGCTCGTCAGTCATCGTCCCCGACGGCCGTGGGCTGCCCGACCAACGTCTTGGTATGACTCGGTGAAAATCTAACGTGATTTCAGTTCGTCATTTTGGTTTTGCTAGTAATTGACCCCGGCGCGGCTGCATGGCGTGGTCACTGTGGATGGTGGGAATGAACAATAGCGACAACAGGTTCTCGAAATGGTGAGCTAGCTGCCTGAGTGTGTTTTAACTGGTGGAAAGCGTTTGCAGCCACGTGAACAGACATTCTTCAGGACACGTTGAGTCAGCCAAACAAATGCCAGAGGCCGGGCAGCCTCTTCGGTGGTTCTGTGTAGATGAAAATGAGGTGAAAAAGAACGCGTGTTGAAAGTGGATGGCAATTTTCTACTTTGTAGATGGAGTCCAAGAAAACCGACGGAATAGTGGTTCTTTTGGAAAACTTATAAAAATTGTGACCACCCAGTTCTCTCGCGGAATTAACAATAGAGAGAGGATGTGTCTCCACGTAGGCTGAACAACAAAAGAAGCTGGCTCCACTACTTGCGTTGGAAAAAAGCAGAGTATTCATGACGCCATCACAGGACGACACCCGCTTTATTGAGGCTCTGACACGTCATCAGGCTGCTCTTGAGGCGTTCTGTCATGCAAATCTGGCCAATCGTGAGGATGCCCGCGAGGTGCTGCAGGCAACGTGTGTGAAGTTGTGGCAAAAGGCGGCGGACTGGAACCCGGATACCGAATTTTTGCCGTGGGCGTTCACTGTAGCAAGATTTACCATTCTGTCGCATTACCGCGACCAGAAACGTGATCGCCTGGTTTTCGATGAAGACGTGATCAAGGCAATGGCGGATGAAATCGAGGAGGCTGCAACCGCATTTGACAACCGGCGCGAGGCGCTCGCGAAGTGTATGAAAAAACTCGATCAAAGGCAGAGGGGTTTGCTCCATGACCACTACACCGTGAGCCAGAGTTTGCGAGAAATAGCCAAAGCATCCGGACGAAGCCTCAGCGCAGTAAAGATGTCGTTGCTGCGGATTCGGCAGCAACTCAGTGCATGTATTGAA
>JBDOMQ010000327.1:0-2878 GCA_039831725.1 Pirellulales bacterium | reverse complement strand
ACGATCGAGGGGCCATCTACTGGCACTTTCCGCATTACAGCAATCATGGTTTTCAAAGTCCTAATGGTGCTATTCGTTTTGGTCGGTATAAGTTGATTGAGTATTACGAGAATGGGACTGTTCAACTCTTCGATCTCGAAAAGGATATCGGCGAGCAGAATGACCTTGCAGGGTCACACCCTGCTGTTACGAAAAAGCTGAAAAAGATGCTTCAGCAGTGGCGCGATGACGTCGATGCGAAGATGCCTTATCCTAAAACTGCAACGTCTAATCCTGCACCGGGGGCACGTGTTGCCAAGCCAAAATAAGGAACGTCAGGAAAGGACATGTACTACTATAATTACGAGTGATCAAGAATCGTCCGACGCTTTGCCCTTTATCGACCTTCATCATCCCTCGCAGTTCGTTTCCACTAGTGATAGTACGTTGTTGATGTGAGACTCAGCCATGAATACGCATTCATATTTCGCCGATAACGATGACACGTCGTGCATCACTCTGTCGACCTTGCTGGCTTTCACGCTTTCCCTTGTCGTTGGCACGAAAAGTCTGTTCGCACAGCCTGCCATGGATCTCGCCGAAAGAAACGAGACGTCTGAGCAGTTATTCGTGCGACGCATCGTACCGCTTCTACGTGAGAAATGTTTTGCCTGTCACGGTGATGATGTGGATTCAAGAGAAGGTGGTCTTGATCTTCGTTCGTTGCAGACGGTTGCTAGGGGTGGTGATAGCGAAGAACCAGGCGTTGTTCCAATGCATCCTGATCGTAGTTCAGTCTACCTGGCAGTCACTCGTAACCACGATGCGTTTTCTGCAATGCCACCGAAAGAATCAGAGAGTCTCACGAGTGAAGAGATTGGCTGGTTGCACGATTGGATTGCCAGCGGTGCTAAATGGCCATCGGAAAAAGATCAGACTGAAATTCGTGCCAAACACGAAGCTGAATGGGCACAAGAAGATGGAGTTCGTGTCCGAACGTCGGGAGGACTCTCGGATAGTTGGACGAATCGAAACTATGATCCTGAAGGTCTTTGGGCGTATCAGCCACTTCAGGAAGTTGCTGTTCCTGATACCCATGAGAGTCCGATCGATGGCTTTCTTCAGGCGGCACTTCCGAAGGGTCTTCAAGTTGCATTGCCTGCTTCTCGTCGTGATCTTATCCGTCGGGCAACCTTTGATCTCACCGGTTTGCCGCCGACACCAGATGAAGTGAAAGCTTTTCTCATTGACCAGCGTAAAGACAAAGAGGCGTTTCGTGATGTTGTAGAGCGGTTGCTTGCATCACCACACTACGGTGAGCGTATGGCGCAGCACTGGCTGGATGTCGTTCGCTATGCCGATTCCTCTGGGTTTGCAAATGATTTTGAACGTGGGAATGCATGGCGATATCGTGATTATGTCATTCGAGCTTTTCAGGACGACAAGCCGTATGATCAATTTGTCAGGGAGCAGATAGCTGGTGATGAGATTTCACCAGACGACCCAGAGCATCTTGTTGCCGTTGGTTTCCTCCGGCAAGGGCCGTGGGAACTGACAAGTATGGAAGTTCCTCGGGTCGCCCGTCAGCGGTTTCTTGATGATGTCACCAATAGTGTTGGTGAAACGTTTCTTGCGCATTCTCTGCAGTGCGCGAAGTGCCATGATCATAAATTTGATCCTGTTCCTACACGTGATTACTACAGCATTCAGGCGATATTCAATACAACACAACTTGCTGAACGACAAGCAGATTTTCTGCCTCTTGAAAACCGAGATGGTTTTGAAGAGGAACGGTTTCTGGAAAAAATGGAGCAAGGGTACCAGAAGTCACTGGCGGACTTAGAGGCTGTTCTTCAGCACAATGCAATTGAGTGGTTTGATACTGAACTGAAAAAGGCTGGCCCTGATCGAGAACAGGTGATTCGTAATTCTAAATCAAAGTGGATGAAGGCGGTCTCGAAGGCAAAAAAGAATCAGAAGCGCATTACGTTTCAAAAAATACGTAGTGGTTTGATGCAGCAGGGGATTGCTCAAAGTGACCTTCCTCCTGTTCGCGTTGGCTTCACGCCTCGACAAAATGGCATGCAGCGTGTTGCCACGAAGGGTCTTCAGCGATTGAAGTGGGAGTTGGATCGATACAAACCCTTCGCTCTTTCGGTCTATAGTGGTCCAACGCCAACATACATAAAAGTATTGGCACCACTTCGTATCCCGGAAGATACAACAAAGGCCACATTTGAAGAGATGTATATTCGGACCGGTGGTGACCCTTTTGCAGAGGGTGATCGTGTGAAGCCGGGAGTCCTCAGCGTACTCGAAGAACAGGTCCCAGCGGCCATACCTGAAACACCAGAAGGTCGCAGGAAAGCGTTTGCTGAGTGGATTACTAACTCGAACAATCCGCTCGTGTCGCGAGTCATGGTCAACCGTATATGGCAATGGCACTTTGGGAAACCTATTGCCGGGAACCCAAATAACTTTGGTTCAACAGGTGGATTTCCAACGCATCCGACTTTGCTTGATTACCTCGCAACAACATTTATGAAGAGTGGTTGGTCGGTAAAAGACATGCATCGCACGATCATGCTTTCGGAGGCATATCGCAGATCATCCACGCATCCAGATTCAGGTGTGCTTGCTGAGCGAGATCCAGAAAGTCGTTCGTTCGCCGTGTTTGAGCCACGACGACTCTCAGCAGAGGAAATGCGTGACTCGATGCTGGCTATTACAGGAGAGTTAAATTGTGATGTCGGTGGTGTGCCCTGTCGGCCGGAAATCAATGAAGAGGTCGCGCTTCAGCCACGTCAGGTGATGGGGGCGTTCGCAGCTGCATGGGTTCCAAACCCAAATCCCAAGCAGCGTCATCGACGAAGTCTCTACATTTTGAAATTGCGGGGTG
>JBDOMQ010000023.1:0-14101 GCA_039831725.1 Pirellulales bacterium | reverse complement strand
ATCTTCTTGATAAGCAAGAAAATCAGCGACTCCTGCGAGAAGCACGCATAACAGCTCAACTCCAGCACCCAAACACTGTTCCTGTCTACGACATTGGGCGAGATCACCGTCAGGGTCTTTATTTTACAATGAAGCGTATTTCCGGGGAAAACCTGTTTGAGATACTGTCGCGTGTTGCTCAGAAAGATCCCATCACAGTTGCAGAATTCGATCTTCGCCGGCGAGTAGAGATTGTTATGACTGCTGGACTAGCTCTTCTCTACGCTCATGCGAGAGGGGTCATTCACCGGGATGTAAAGCCCGAGAATATCTGGGTCGGTAACTTTGGCGAGGTCATATTACTTGATTGGGGCGTGGCGAAAGTATGGGGTCAGCCGGATGATGGACCCGGTCATCCACAAGTCCTCAAGCAAGAGGAGGCAGACCAGGCCCTAACCATGGCGGGAGATCGACCGGGTACGCCACTTTATATGTCGCCTGAACAAGTGAATACGAATCGGGCAACACTCGATGAACGGAGTGATGTTTTCAGCATGGGTGTCGTGCTATACGAAGCAATTGCTCTCCGGGAGCCATTTCGGGGTCGTGTGATTCAAGAAACATTTGAGAATATTATTCACAATGACCCGTGCCCACCATCAACGCTTGCTCCTGAAAAAAATATCCCAAAAGAACTTGATGAGATTGTCATGAAAGCGCTTGAGAAAAAACCAGCAAACCGATTCCAAACAATGCAGGAGATGCTTGATGCAGTACGACTTCTTGACTCAGCGTACACACTTCAGGTGCTTCGTAAGCTTGAAAATCAGGATCAGTAAAAGAAAGGGTCTCCCAAAATAACATTTCGGGAGACCCTTATCGTGTGAAACAAAATGTTTCTTAAGAATTAGACTGCAGCTCCGGCTGCACCTTTGACAGTCTTAATAATTGCAGCAGCGACCTTATATGGGTCAGCATTCGAAGCAGGTCGGCGATCTTCAAGTCGGCCTTTCCAGCCATCATCAATAGTGCCAACAGGAATACGAATGGATGCACCACGATCAGAAACACCATAACTAAACTGGTCAATACTTTGCGTCTCGTGTTGACCGGTCAAGCGTTGGTCGTTGTCGGCACCATAAACGGAAATGTGCCTTTCAACAACACCACCAAAACCTTCGCAAATACTGGTAAAGACTTCTTTGTCACCACATGTACGCATCAATTCATTTGAGAAGTTGGCATGCATGCCAGAACCGTTCCAGTCAGTTTTACCAAGTGGTTTTGGATGCCAATCAATTGCATAACCATATTTTTCACCAATACGTTCAAGCAAGTACCGAGCAACCCATATTTCATCACCAGCACGTTTCGCACCCTTGGCAAAAACTTGGAATTCCCACTGGCCGGCAGCTACTTCAGCGTTGATTCCTTCAACGTTTATCCCTGCTTCAAGACAGGCGTCAAGATGTTCATCGACACAGTCTCGGCCGTGGGCATTTGCTGCACCTACGGAACAGTAGTATGGCCCCTGGGGAGCGGGATAACCACCGAGCGGAAACCCGGGTGGGTTGTTATTAGCTGTGCACCACAAGAAGTACTCCTGCTCGAAACCAAACCAGAAGTCTTCGTCGTCATCTTCAATGGTTGCTCGGCCATTTGATTCATGAGGTGAGCCATCAGCATTGAGAACCTCAGTCATCACGAGGTATCCATTCTTGCGGCCTGGATCTGGAAAAACGGCTACTGGTTTTAGAAGACAGTCGGAATCACCACCAGTTGCCTGTTCGGTACTACTGCCATCAAAAGACCACATTGGGCACTCTTCAAGAGTTCCACCAAAATCTGATTCGATTCGAGTCTTCGATCGAAGGCTTTGCGTTGGCTTGTAACCATCAAGCCAGATGTATTCCAGTTTGGATTTCGTGCTCATAACTGAAGTTCGTCCTAGGTTTTGAGGGGGATGAGAAAACATTGAAGCCTGTCGACTGCAGGACGACGCGACATCGATCTGCATCTCCGGCAGGGCCGAAAATAGCCGAGGAGTTCCGTTTGAATGCAGCCGCCTGTTCGGTGTCGAAAATAGTCACAGACCACATCGAAAAGTAGCAAATGACATGCCATCCGGAACCATCTACAACTTATCTTAAAAACTGGGCTTCCTTCTGCAACTCACCTGTGCTAGACGCCTGAAAAGTTGGCATTCCTAGAGTTCATTGCTGAAAAAGATGGCAAATCGCATTCTATTCTGTGAGGATTTGATTGGAATCAGTTGCTGAATCGGTTTCGCATGTACTGTTGGTAGTCGCCACTTGTAATCAAAACGCTGGGCTCTGCTTGACCAGAAAACAGGTAGATCCAAGCCGCAATCGACGTGTCAGCCGATAGATGAGCAGTGGTAATTGAACGAGTAAAGAGGGGCGATTTGCTGTTGCACTCTTCGTAGTCATCCAGTGGGCGTAATTGTTCTGCGCTTTTCAGACGAAGTAGGTCTCCGAATATAAGCCCCTTCTCATTTGTGGCCCCAGGAAAAGTACCAAAGTCATATAACTTGCCCTCTACAGTAGCCGGTCCAACTATTTCAAGTGCGGCAATAAGGGCTTGTGCTTCACCACGTGCTAAATGCGGCCGAAGTGTCCCGTAAACAAAAAGGTGTTGAGGTATCATCTTTAATGAAATGAGAGGAACGTCTGAGAATATACCAATTGGATAGGATATCGAGAACTTGTTGAATCGATTGCTTCCGTAGAGCAACATAATTTCTTCTGACGCTCTGTGGTAGAAACAGAGTTGTTTGTGACGGTGTTTTCAGGAGTATGTCTATCACTTGGTTCCAGTAAAGTATCCTCCTCTTGTTCGAAGCTTGTGTGAGATTGGTGAAGAAAATGCATGATCTGAAACGTGGCCGCTATCGACACTACAAGGGAAATGACTACGTCGTACTTGGTGTTGCTTCACATAGCGAAACCCTTGAGAAACTTGTTGTATATCGGGCCGATTATGGAGATCGAGGGCTCTGGGTTCGACCCTTGGCAATGTTTTTGGAAACGGTTGAGGTGTCCGGTGAGTCCAAGGAGCGTTTTGAGTTCTTGGATGAATAAACTACTGGGCGAATCTTACGATCCCTTATAGTTCGGACTCATGCTACAGAAGTTCCAACTCCACCTGATTCCTCAAGTCCTGATCAGGGAGAATCATTCGTTTCTCTAGTACCTTACTGTTTAAAGAAAATATTGTGACAATAAAAAAAAATTCTGATGCAGGATGGTGCTTTGATAATACTTTTACGCACCTTCCAGAAGTTTTCTTCTCACCTACAAAGCCGGAGCCGGTACGACATGCTGGGCCGATTCTTTTGAATGAAACGTTGGCTGAAGGTCTTGGACTCAATGTCGAGATTCTTCGATTGGACGGTCGGCAGGTCTTTGCAGGCAATGAAATACCATCTGGCGCAATGCCAATAGCCCAAGCATATGCCGGGCATCAGTTCGGGCACTTTACGAATCTTGGTGATGGCCGTGCCATTCTGCTCGGTGAGCACCTAACACCCGACAAGCAACGAGTAGATGTTCAACTCAAGGGATCGGGCCGTACGCCTTATTCGCGTAGTGGTGATGGTCGAGCAGCACTCGGTCCAATGATTCGAGAATATATCATCAGTGAAGGTATGGAGTCGTTAGGTATCCCAACGACACGAAGCTTGTCGGTTACAGCTACCGGTGAAAGTGTATTGAGAAGTAGTCCATTGCCAGGAGCAATTCTGACACGGGTAGCAAAGAGCCACATTCGTGTTGGTACATTCCAATATGCTGCTGCATTGGGTGGTAAAGAGAATCTCTCACAACTTCTTGGTTATACCGTTGATCGACATTACCCAGAGTTAGGGAACTCAGATGATTTGCCCTTCACATTTTTACAGGCGGTACTCGATCGACAAGCAGATTTGGTGTCGCGGTGGATGCTTGTCGGTTTTGTGCATGGAGTAATGAATACTGATAACGTTTCTATTGCTGGTGAAACGATCGATTATGGGCCTTGTGCATTTCTTGATGTCTATCATCCGGAGACGGTGTTTAGCTCGATTGATCATCAAGGTCGATATGCTTTCCAGAACCAGCCATCGATTACCCAGTGGAACCTCGCACGCTTAGCAGAGAGTCTTGTTCAGGTAGTGCCAGGAAATCCAGAGGATGCGATTGGAAAGTTTGTTGAAATTCTGGAAACGTTCCCCTCGTGTTACGAGAAGTATTTTCGGATTGGTGCAAATGCAAAGATTGGCCTTACAACTTTGGAGAAAGAAGACTCTTTAATTTACAGCGATTTACTCAAAATCATGGAAGAGTCCCAATTAGATTTCACGGAAACATTCGTCACATTAGCTGATGGAATCGAGCAATCTGAGATGAAACCAGAGTTTTCCAAGGTTGTCGGATTGAGTGATTGGATCGAGCGATGGTCTAAACGATTAGCTCGGGAGCCGGGTTCTGTAGGTGATGCAGCAAAACGGATGCAAGCTGTAAACCCAGTTATTATCCCGAGAAATTTGAAAGTTGAAGAAGCCCTTGTCGCGGCAGAGTCAGGAGACCTTGGGCCAACGCATTGTGTACTTGAGGCACTGAAATCACCTTTTTCAAAAACAAAAGAAAATGAGCCGTATCAAAAAGGGGCGTTACCCGGAAGCCAGCCGTACTGTACGTTTTGTGGAACGTAGTGGTTATTAAACATTCCCTTGTTATCGGTTATCGTTAGAAACTTCCTATTAGGATTGATTGAGTCATCCAAATCAGTGTTTTGGGCGGGCGTATGTTTCCAAAAAAGTTTTATGGGCTTGTGTTTTCTTTTGTGATGTCTGTTCTGATGTCTGCGCTTATGTCACTGGTGATAACGCTTCTCCATGTTGGTATCAGGCCCGGAGTCGTTACAGATTGGCTCAAGGCCTGGGGGCTTTCATGGATTATTGCCTGGCCAACAATCTTGATTGTATCTCCTCTTGTGAACAGAATCGTCACACTTTTGGTCAGGATGTCGGAAGAGGAGTGAGTGCCACGCTCTGAAGCAGAGAGACAAAGTTGTTACGTTGACTTCACGTCATCTCTGTGTCGGTGACGAACAATTTCTCCTTCAACCATGTAAATAACATCTTCTGCAATATTTGTCGCCATATCTGCTATGCGTTCGAGGTGTTTTGATACAGAGTTAATTTGAAGCAAGCTTTCGACTTTCTCTGGATCTTTTTTAATCCGCTGCATGACTAATTTGCGCACTGCTTGTCGGCCTGCGTCAACGACATCATCTTCTCTCCGTACCTGTCTGGCTAAATCTGGATCGGCCTTAACCACAGCATCGAGGCTGTTTTTAACCATCTCTTCGGCCTGCTTGGCCATAATGGAAATTTCTTCCGGTAGATTGAGCGGGCCTGTGGTGGTGAGTTGTGAGACAATTTTTGCGATATTGCCCGCAAGATCCCCAATTCGCTCTAGATCATTGTTAATTTTCAGTACTGCAACAACAAATCGTAGATCAGCTGCTACAGGTTGATATAGCGCAAGAACCTTGAGGCATTCTTCTTCCAATTCGACCTCGAGACGGTCGATTTCGCGGTCATTTACCATGACTTTTTTTGCGAGGGCTACATCTTGTTTGAATAGCGCAGTATTGGAAAGGCTAATTGCTTCTTCAACAATTGTTCCAAAACGGAGAATGGAATTCTTCAGTTGTGCAATCTGGTGTTCAATGTGACGTGTCATGACAGATTTCTATAGTCAGCTTGCGTTCTTGTTTCTGTAAATCATCCGAACCTACCAGTAACGTAGGATTCCGTCTCCCGTAATACAGGATTGGTAAAGATGTCTGACGTTGGGCCGTATTCGATCAATCGTCCTAGGTAGAGAAAAGCTGTGTAGTCGCTTGTACGGCTGGCCTGCTGCATATTGTGTGTCACCATAAGGACGGAGTACTGCCCGCGCAGTTCTTGAATGAGATCTTCAATTTTACCGGTTGCTATGGGGTCAAGTGCAGAGCATGGTTCATCAAGCAAAAGGACTTCTGGTTCAGCGGCTACTGCACGAGCGATACAGAGACGCTGTTGTTGGCCTCCGGAGAGTTTCAGAGCACTATCATTCAAGCAGTCTTTTACCTCATCCCATAAGGCCGCACCACGAAGACTAATCTCACAAACTTCCTCTAACACACTACGATTTTTTTCACCATCAATTCTCAGTGCATATACGACATTCTCAAAGATGCTCATCGGAAAAGGATTTGGTTTTTGAAAAACCATTCCCATTCTCTTACGAAGATCAATGACATCCATACGAGAGTCATAGATTGAATCTTTATTCAAATGCATCTCACCTGTGACGTGGACATTCTGAATAAGATCATTCATCCGATTGACACTTCTGAGGAGCGTTGATTTTCCACAGCCACTTGGTCCGACTAAGGCAGTAACCTGATTTCGGGGAATAGGCATGGAAATGTTGTGAATGACCTGTTTCGTTCCATACCAGAGGTTGAAGTCATTGATTTTGAGCACCGGTGTTGCCTCAAAAACACTTTGATGAACCTCAGCGGGAACGTTATCTCCTCGAGCAACAGCTTGAAGACGGTCGGAAGAAACCCCCGACCTTTCGTCGGCAACAATGGATGGAGATGTGTTTTCTTTTTGTACAGGCATTATCTTATTTCACTAGAGACCAGTTGTAATTAAGTCTTCATCCAAAGCTCTAGAAGTGTTGAGGTACGTAGCGTCGCTTTAGGTGTGATCGAATATAGATTGCAGTGATATTGAGTATTGCAATTAAGGCGACAAGCAATAATGTAATTGTGAAGACCATGGGTTTTGCTGCCTGGCTGTTTGGGCTTTGAAATCCAACATCGTATACCAAGTAGGCAAGGTGCATGAACTCTCGATCGGGATGAATGAATGGAAACGATGTGTCGATAGGAAGATCCAGCGCAACCTTTTTCACTCCGACAAGCATGAGCGGTGCGACTTCCCCCGCGGCACGAGCCATTGCTAAAATTAATCCGGTCATTATTCCTGGTAATGCCCTCGGCAGAACGATACGGCGAATAGTTTGCCACTTGCTAGCGCCGCACGCGTACGATCCTTCTCTCATTGAATTGGGTACAGCCGCCAAAGCCTCTTCTGTCGCTATGATAACGACCGGCAGTGTTAGTAAAGCCAGTGTCAGTGATGCCCACAAGAGACCGCCTGTGCCATATGTTGGCTGATTATCTGCAAGCAAACTTGCAGTGAAAAATAATTCATCAATCCATCCACCTATGCCGTAACAGAAGAAACCGAGGCCAAAAGCACCGTAAACAATACTTGGAACACCAGCTAAGTTATTGATTGCAATTCTCACTGTAGCAGTAATTGGTCCATCGGCGGCATATTCACGCAGGTAGAGGGCTGCAAGAACTCCAAATGGTGCGACGAGAATTGCCATAAAGAAAGTCATGCTGACTGTTCCACAAATGGCCGGGAAAACCCCACCGGCACTATTTGCTTCGCGGGGGTCGTCAGAAAGAAACTCCCACCAACGTGCTCCATAAATACGAAATGATTCCCAAAATCCGATGTTGTTGGGCTGCCATGCTTGAACGATTTCTTCTATTGGCAGGGTGATAGAGATTCCCTCAGCAGTTTTGAATTCAAAATCCCACCCCTGATTAGCTTCTCGTAGTGAAGCTAACTTGCTATCAAGATGATTCGATAGCAAGGCAACTTCTTTTGAAACTTGTTTTTCTTTTTCTTGAGCCGCTTCTACAAATGAGTTCTGCTCACTGCCATACTTGAGGCGGGCATCAAACACGGCGAGTCGTGCACGTCGGAGGCGTTGTTGTAATTCACCTCGATCGTGCCTGTCTAAATAGTTTGCGTCGCGAAATTGCTGGCGAACAGTTGGAGCAATTTCTTTGTATTTTTTCCATGCCATTTCTGGACCATTGGTTACGGCAATACCATTTTTCAAGACACGGACAGGAAAGCCATGAAACCGACCGCCTTCGAGCCGTTCAACTACAGTTGCAACTATGGGTTGCTGTGTAGAAGCAATATCATTTTCATCAATCCATCTATAGTGCGTGCCCGTTATTTCAAAGTTAGCAATATGCACAAGGCGACGGGCAGTAAAGTCCTTATCATCCTGAAGATTGTTGATATGTGTCTCACGAGACGTTACTTCACCAAGACAGGTCTCACCATTGCGTAGTACGATTTCATAGAGAGGACGTGGCCAAAAATGAAGAGAGCCGCGTACTGTAACGAACAACAAGAGTCCCACAATCATCATCACAGCGATTGCAAGAGCTCCCGACATTAACCAGACCCATGGTTCACCATGTGCCATAACCGCTGAAAATGGTGAGCGGATGTTGTGCCTCTGAAACCGACTAGAGTTCATGCACTCTCCTTCGGAATCTTTGTCGTACTAACTCAGCGACTGTGTTGATGAAAAATGTCAGAACAAACAAAAGCACTGCTGCTAAAAACAAGATGCGATAATGGGCAGACCCCTGTGTTGTTTCCGGTAGTTCTGTTGCTATCGTAGCGGATAATGTCTGAAACCCACTGAAGACATTCCAATCCATAAGTGGTGTATTTCCTGCCGCCATTAAGACAATCATCGTCTCCCCAATGGCTCTTCCGAGACCAATCATGACAGCTGAAAAGAGTCCACTAGCTGCGGTCGGTAGAACGATACGAACGGTTGTCTGCCATGGGGTTGCACCTGCACCGAGTGAACCACTCCGAAGGTGGTCAGGGACGCTAGACAAGGCATCGTCAGCAATTGTGAATATGAGTGGTATGATTGCGAAACTCATACCAATAGCAACAACCATAGTATTACGTTGCACATAGGTGCCAAAGACTCCGCTTCGAGTCTCCCATCGCAAGGCATCAAGAAACATTGCAGCGGCCGTTGAGGTTATGCCAGCAAGAAAAAATCCAGCGATAAAAAGAAGGAGTGCTATACAGGCAGTTTGCCAGTGTCCCCATTTGCTACTGCGTTGGCGAATCCATGGATTTATAAATCGACTGATTATAAGTGTCGCTACCATTGCTGAGAGAGGAAATAAAGCAAGGACCCAACCTCCCCAACCGCTTGCACCTCGACCATTCAGCCAAGCAAAAATATCACCATCGAAAAGCAGTGATTCTGTCGGTTTTGCAACTGACCATCCGAAAAGAATACCGAGAGGTAGTGCCACGAAGAGCACACTAAGAAATCTCCAATTGGATACCCTACTGCGTAATCCAAGTGGCCAGAATTGCCATAAAAAAGCACCGATCAGGAGTGTGATTGGGACTGTAAAAAGACTTGTAATAAAAATCATCACTCCGCTTTCAATAAGCGGAGCAAGAATGAGACCAGCAATAAACCCAAGTACAACACTCGGGAGACTCGCCATCATCTCAATGATAGGTTTTATTTTAGACTTCCATGCTGGAGTCATAAACTGACTCGTATAGATTGCGGCAAAAATAGCAACTGGTGTAGCGAACAACATAGAGTAGATAGTTGCTTTGATAGTCCCGAATAGAAGCGGAACTAAGCTAAATTTTGGCTCGAATGACTCGTGTCCTGTTGATTCCCAAGCATAGTCACTGCCCGGATAGTTTTCGTACCAGATTTTTCCAAAGAGGGTACCGAATGAAACCTCTGGATAGCCGGGTACAATCTTCCAAGAAGCGAGATTCTTTCCATCGTACGCAACAAGATTGTCTTCACGGGAACCAAGCAGAAGGACTTGTGGTTTTTGAGTTAACGCAGAGCTTTTTTTTGAACTTATCTCAGCAACTATTGAGTGATTGGTAGCCTGTAGGAGTTGAATAAAGCCGTCTGCAGATGCAACGGCAAAAAGACGTGATCTCGATGAAGCAGAAATAGCTGTAATTTCTGTGCCTTTTTTTTGTTTATGATGTTCGTTTAATCGAGAGGCAAACGTAGCAGTGATTTTTGTTTCTAAACCATCCTTTGTTGTGACGCTGGTATCCCGAGAGGTGAATAGAATTCTTGTCGTGCCACTGTCGTCACCGAGCACGAAAGAAGATCCACCGAAAAGCCGTGTGACGTGGGTAATTGTCTGATTTTTTTGGAGCAATCGACGTTGCTCCATTAAAACAGGCCGTGTTACATCTCGAATCAACAACCGCTTAAAGACGCCAGCCCGAGTAAACACAAAAAGTTGATCTCCAAGTCCAGAAACTCGTATAAAACGAAAGTCTGAATAGCCTCGATCTTCCTTGATAGTTGCTTCTAAAGTACTTACCGAACTCTCATCGGTAATCAGATTTTTTTGAAACGACCGCTTTTCAACCCGTATGTTGCCTTGATCATCAAGTGCTGCAACGCAGAAACCATTCGTGGTTATTGCTAAATCAATATTGATGATCGGTCTCGTTAGAGATGCAGATACAGGTTCATCTAAGTCAGCCAGAAGCTCAATTTTTTTTGTTACATCGTTTGATGAACGAAGATAAATCACATTATTGATAACAACCAGTTCACCAATGTTAAGGGAGATTGCCGACGGTGGAATATTTTCTCTAGGTACATACGAAGTCGTAAGCCCGAGTCGTCCGGTGCGAATCGTGCCGTCCTCAAAACCAAAAGCCGACTGTAGAGTGTCTCGGAGATGGCAAATAGAAGAAGCTTGCTGAAGTCCACAGCTCTCTGTTGAACGTGTCAGAAGCCTGTTGCCAGTCTTTACTTCAATAACAGAAATTTCATCCGTGTTACAAAACCACGCGAGAGACCCAGATTCATCAAGACCAGAAGCAAGTAGTTGATCACTTGGAAGATTAAATGAAATGGATTGTTCGAGATCGGTGGTGGCAGAATAAAATAGTGGGAGTGCTACAACTAAAAGGAACACACCAACAAGAAGAACTACAGCAATTGTTGCAAGGCCACCAAGCGTAATGACGAAGTGGGCAATTTTATCACTGAGCAAAATTGTAGCGTGTGTCGCATTCCTTTTCTTACGCCCAGTGTATGTTGCCAGCTGATTCATAGACCACGGCTGATTAAATGAGTAACGCCAATTAGAGCAACGCGGTCTATCAGTGACGGAGCGTTAATAAATTCAAGAAACACGCTTCTCTCTATCACCGGTTTTAATAGTCTGCTGACAGGCGGTCTACTGTTCTTGTGAAGTTCCGTCAAAAAGAGTGAATTCATTTAGTTCACACCAATGCGACGTAGGTTTCTCTCAGATATTTTATGAGTTATTGGAAGATAGCCAACTTTCAGAACATCAGCCTGACCACTTGCACTCAGAACGTACTTCAAGAATTCGCGGCGAAGCGGTTCGAGTTCACTTCCTGGTTTGTAATTCACGCTTAGATAAAGAAAGTGAATAAGAGGATATTCTCCAGAGTAAGCATTCTTTGCATTCGGAGAAATTCGCTTGCCACTTTTGGTTGAGCTCAGTGGGAGGGCTCTGACATCGGCTGTTTTATAACCAATTCCACTATAACCAATTCCATAACGATCATTCGCAATTGCTTGGACAACAGACGAACTACCTGGTTGTTCCTGAACGCTTGACTTAAAGTCGCCCTTGAAAAGAGCATGCTCTTTGAAATATCCGTATGTACCGCTTGCAGAATTCCGGCCATACAGTCGTATTGGTTGGTCTTGCCAATCACCAGTAAGTCCCAACTGCCCCCATGTTACAACTTGTCTTTTCATGCCACCGTTACGGTTTTTTGAAAAGATTGCATCTACCTGTTGCAGTGAAAGACCGTTAATTGGATTGTCCTTATGGACGTACACAGTGAGCATATCTATGGCTGTTGGAATTAAAGTTGGTGCATAACCAAAATGATCTTTGAATGAATCAATTTCCTGTGCTTTCCAAGGCCGACTCATTGGGCCAAAAGTGCTCGTGCCCTCCATGAGGGCTGGAGGTGCAGAAGAAGAGCCTTTGCCCTCGATGCCCTCACGAACACTTGGATAAAATTTCTTAAAACCTTCAGTCCACAAGGCAACCAGGTTATTCATCGTATCAGAGCCAATGTACTTGAGAGAACCGGCTACTTCACCACTGGCTGGTTGATACGGCTGTAATGTAGGGTCAATTTCTTGAGCCAGTGGTTTCGATAGAACGACGGATTGATTACTTCCTGCGGGGAAGACAATAAAAAGGAAAAAACAAAGGGTGTGGAGATGTGTTTTACGAGCAAGAAAGTCCATATAGAGATCACCTGGAACAGGATCTTGAAGTAAACTAGCAAAAAACGATGAAAATGTACTTCCGCGTGATTCTTTAAGATACTCACTATTGTGTGATTTTTATGAGTACTGGTGTGGCTTGTCGAGGGTCATTTGATTCAGTAAGAAGTAAATGAAACGAAATTATTTTTCGTTGGAAAGAAGTGCTTCTATTTCACGGTACCGTTGGCGATAATACCACCGCTCCCAAAGTGTTGCTTTCCGCAGATTTGGATCATTTGGGTGAATCGCGTGTTGCTTACCGGTACGCGTTATCAGAAGCAGTTGTCCATCTTCGAGTAGCTGTTTTATGACCCAAAATTTATCCACTGTGTACGAGTAAGTTTCCCCACGTGTTGCTGCATCAACACTACGAGCTCGCGGGCCTGGAGAAACACTATGTTTCTGTTTACTGTAGACAACTAGGTCGCGAGATTCCCATTTCATGAAATGTGCCTAAATGTTGTCCCTAATAAAAGACAACTATTGAAAAGTTTTCTTTGTCTTTAGACTATATGGCCCGAGTATACTCTTATTCAGATCTCTAAATAGCCATCTGGAACGCTCCTGTGAATCTCGCATCTTTAGCTCACCTCGTTGGCGAACTCATTGGAGGTCTGGGGATCTTTCTGCTCGGCATGAAGTTTATGTCCGAGGGAATGCAAGCTGTCGCCGGAAATAGCTTGCGCCGGCTTATCAGTACGGTGACGGGTAATCGTTTTTTTGCGATTATTGTTGGGGTTATTGTGACCTGTATTGTTCAGTCAAGTTCCATTACCACTGTGATGGTCGTTGGCTTTGTGAACAGTGGTGTGATGAGTCTTGTGCAGGCTGTAGGCGTCATCATGGGAGCAAATATTGGGACCACAATTACCGGATGGATACTGGTCCTGAAAATTGGGAAGTACGGCTTGCCACTTCTTGGTTGCTCTGCTTTCGTGTACTTGTTTTCGCAGAAGGATCGCTGGCGATACTATGCAATGGGACTGATGGGAACCGGAATGGTCTTTTTCGGTTTGGAGCTTATGAAAGATGCGTGTGGCATCATTAAAGAAACGCCCGACTTCGCAACGTGGTTTCAAGCCTTTCAGGCAGATAGCTATCTCGGTGTGCTCAAATGTTGCATGGTGGGCTGTATTCTTACGACCATGGTGCAGTCGTCTTCGGCAACCCTGGGGATCACGATATCTCTTGCGTACCAAGGGGTCATATCTTACGAGACTGCAGCCGCACTTGTTATTGGCGAGAATGTCGGCACAACAATTACGGCATTGCTGGCATCATTAGGCGCAACAACAAATGCCCGAAGGGCAGCCTACTTTCATGTCCTCTTTAATCTCACCGGAGTGTTTTGGATCACACTTATTTTCCATTGGTATATCCAACTTGTGCAGTGGATTATCCATGTAGATGTTTTGAAAGAAGTGATGGTAGATGGTTTTGCTACGTTTCCGAATACGACACCAGCAATTGCTGCAACTCACAGTATTTTTAATATAGCGAATGTTGTGTTATTCATTCCTTTTGTTGGAATGCTTGTGCGAGTCCTTGAGCGGATTGTTCCGTCAAAAGAATCGAAAGAGAAACCACGTCTTACCGGACTAGATATGCGGATGCTAGAGAATCCGATCTTAGCAATCGAGCAATCAAAAAAAGAACTAGAACGAATGGGAGATAGTTGTGAAAAGATGCTTGATATTTTGTCTGAATTGAGACAAACAAGTGCACCATTCAGCACGCTTAGTAGCAAGTTAAGAAAATATGAGAAGTCCCTGGACACGATTCAGGAAGAAATATCATCGTTTATGACAAAGCTCTTTACGAGTGCTTTGCCACACGATGCTGCAGATGAGATACGTAGACAATTACGAATAGCGCACGAATATGAATCAGTC
>JBDOMQ010000347.1:0-14149 GCA_039831725.1 Pirellulales bacterium | reverse complement strand
AATGTCTTTAGAAATTGAAAGCGGAATGGACCTACAGACTGGATGCTCTCAACTGGCAACTTTGTAATAACGATATCGAATTGTTTCTGGTAAAGCCGACGAATGACTTCTTCAATCCATATTGCTAGCTGTTCCGTCGAAAAACCATAAAGCAAGTCGTTTCCTATATCCGTAATCACTGCTAATCTTTGCCTGTTTTTGGAAACTTCTCCACGAAGGATTCGATCTAAGGATCTCCAGAGGCCACTCTCAAGAATTGATGGGAGCCTGCGATTCCATATACGACTATTTGCGCCATATGAACGGCCATGGCCGGCAGCAACTACAAGATCAACGGCAGACAATGAACAACAGCGAGAGGCGTTTAGAAGCCGTGACAAACCTCGAGAAAGATTACTTGCCCCTAAGGCGACAACTAATTTTCTTCTTTCACTGTGAGCGATTGATTCAGAATCTCTGTGCACAGCCAACGCTTCCTTCAACCCTGCAGGCCACTATTTATTAGCCGTTGGTAACACCCCACACAGAGAACACCAAATAGAAACATGAGATACGTTTCTTGATGTTGATATGCCCAGACGGCAACTACTCCGGCAATAAGAAGGCCAAAAAGACTTGCGATCTGATCTGCAGCAGAAACACCGAAGACCTTCAAGCCTTCGAGGACAATCTGACCACCATCGAGTGGTTGAACAGGCAATAAATTAAGAATTGCCCACGCAATATTTACAAACAATAAGTGGTAGACCATGAGCCAACCAAGCATGGAAGGAATGGGCTGAGCCGCCAATGAAACTTCCTCCAAAGAATTCCCAACAATTGGTAGTAATCTCAAAAATCCTGGGTCCGGCACTTGATACCCAAGCATCGTTACTATGGTTATGACGACAGTAGCAAGACATAGTTGCGCCACTGGCCCTGCGGCAGAAACCATCATCCGCCGCGACGGACTCCTAAGGGATGGAGCTGGCGTTCCGATTGGTACCGCCAAGCCACCGAAGTGATACAACACAATACGTGACGACTGGCCAGATGCCAAAAATGCAAGAGCATGCCCAAGTTCATGTACCAGAATCGAGCAAAAAACAACAAGAACCCATACGCCTAAATAGATCAAGAGTGTTCGCGTATCATCACCAGCAAGCGACTGGGCTAAGCCCCATCCAAACAGCCCTGCCGCTGGCCAAAACCAACCAGTCACTCGCACAGGAATGCGACCAATGTGAAAGTGAAGATCAGCGGGTGTCGACTGTGGCTCTGCGAGTAGCATATCTTGATTATGCCGCCTGTTCAGCATGCTGAACAGAAATAATTCTGTCATCATTCGATGGATACAAACCATTTGCAGCAATGTCGAGTATCACTTTTGCTGCTCGAGATGCAGAACCCGGCTGAGCCACCTTGCTTGCAAGCTTTTCAAGTGCAGCCACTTTCCCTTCGTATAGCTCTGAGTCTGTGAGCCACTCCACAACGTGGTCTGCAAGAGCGGAAGACGGATCCGCGACCGTCAGATACTCCGGATAAAGCATTTTTGGATCCGGAGATGGTGGTTGACGAGGCGGCCAGAATACTGGATTGACCGGCCCTATTGGATCCGACATAGCCAAAAGATTTACAAGTGTAAAAGACCGACAATGCCTCATCCAACTCTGAACGACATACGCCAAACCGGAGAGTGAAAAAACCATAACCGATGGTACTCGAGCAGCGAGTAGTTCCAGTGATACTGAGCCACTCACACAGACAGCGACAGTCGCTTGGGGAATTAATTCACTTGTTTTTCCTGCTTCAATAATCAGTTGATCTGGATAAGTTCCTACAGGATAGCTTCTCATCAACTCATTGATGTACTTTGCATGACGCTCATGGAGTGCAGCAACAACAAGATCTATGTGTGGGATTTTTTGCTCTATTTTTTGTGCTGCAAGCAGAAGGCTTTTTAAATTTGCTTCAATTTCCTGTCCACGTGAACCGGGCAACAGGAGCACCAAAGGCTTTTGCTTTGTCGTTCGATCTTTTTTTTCGGGGGCATGACGGACATCAAAAAAAGGATGACCCACATACCTGCTGGATATTCCGTGCGACACAAACCAGTCGTGCTCAAAAGGGAGAGCCGACAGAACGTAATCAATCAGGCGACGCATTTTATGAATTCGCCAACTTGCCCATGCCCAAATTTGAGGCGGACAGTAAAAAATAACAGGGATACCATGTCGCTTGGCACGCCAAGCAAGCCACCAATGGAATCCAGGAAAGTCAACGAGCACACACACGTCAGGACGTTCATCCAGAAAACTTCTCTCGGCCCGACGCGCTAAATCAACAAAACAATGAATTTTTGCTAGTACACGAAAAAACCACATCACGGCTAATTGAGTCATATCAGCAATGAGGTCACAGCCTGCATTCTGCATCTTCGGCCCACCGAGACCGACACAAACGGCTCCGGGGCACTGCTCCTTTATCGACCTACAAAGAAGAGCCGCGTGATGATCACCTGATGGTTCACCGGCAGAAAGAAAAACTCGCATAAAATTATCGTGGGTTTAGCCTTTTCGAATCAGAGATCACAGTATTTCAGCTAATACGATCTCGTTACAGATCAATTTTCTTTCATTTCTCATGATTTCTGCATCTTGAAATGACTGTTCCGTGGCTCTGGAAGCCCAAACGCAACCAGCGTTCCAAGGGCGATGCTGGCTGCACCAGCGAGAAAAAATGGAATGCCGCCCAGCACATCAATACCCCATCCTACGATCGGGGATAAGACAAAAGGTATAGCCATTGCCACCCCGACGAGGCTCACGTAACGAGGCTGAAGTCCTACCGTTGGCGCCAGTTCGAGTGCATAATTACTAATGATCCGAAGCATGATTGGATTGAAACCGAGTGGTATATAGGCCAGCCAAAACCACTGTACTGCAGTCGATTGAGAAGCCATGCTTAAGGCAGCTACAAAAAGCGGAGTTCCAGTACAACAGCCAAGCAGCCCAATTATAACCAGACGATTTCCTCGGTGGTCTGCCAGTGGTCCGACCACGAGGCTCGCAAGACCAGTAGCAATGTTCTGAACAACAATCCACGTCAGCAGGGAGCGACCCGTATTTCCAAACTGCTCGCGTGCAAATGCTTGATAATGCGGAAAAAGTATCATAGCTGCTGAAAAAGATGCAGCCACAACTGCAAGCCGCGCAAGTGAACTGTCTTGAGAAAGTACCTGCCAGAATGAATGCGGGCGAACAGCCTCTATAGCCTTATACGATTCGGCGGTAAGTGCATCCTCCGGTTCTTTAAAAAACAGAGGGACAACAGCAGCAGCAAAAAAAAAGATACTCGTAGCTGCAAAAATCTTCACAAAGCCATCAGGCTCTTGGAGCCACGGTCCTAATGCAACAAACGCTGCAATGATTGCAAATACACTGCCGCTTGTCACACTCAAAACTAAAACTCTCCCTCGGCGTCCAGCGGATATCAAACGGCCTTGCAGCGTTGCAACAAGTAATTGATTACAACCATTGATTGCTGAAAAAAGACCGTAGGTACCAAGGAAAATAATGGCAAGGAAGAACGGGTGATCGTTGAGGAGACGAGACCATGCTACTGACAAGACAGCAAAACAAATGGACAAGCCTGTTGTCGTTCCAACCAACAGCCAACGAATGGATTTTGTACGTGAAACGAATGGGGCAACTACCAATGGAAAAAGGCTTGTCCCAATACGGTTCAAGATGGGAAGAAAGCCGCGAAGCATTCCAGAGGCAATGCACGCATCGAGAACCGCTGGCATGATCACGGTCTCTGTTTTAAAGATCCACCCTATGCGAGCAACCACCTGATATGTCACCAGACAGGCAATATTCCGGGGTTCATAGGCCGCAACTTCCGAACGACATGAGGCTTTTTTTCCATTATTTTTCAGTGTTTGTTTAGATGAGATCATCTTATTCTCAAAGGAGAGCAACCGAATGAAAAATGGTTACACTAAAGACTTTCCGAACGAGTGTCTTCTTGGCCTAGTGCAGACGGCAATCATTGCTCTTTTTCTTTTCAACTCATGATAGACCTTACTCAATATATTGATCGCTTTCAGAAACAGGTGTTTTTTTTGGGGACACGGCGGATCTTGCCTCATATTCTCATTCTCTTCTTATATTTTTTATCAGCCAACGTCGTTCATGCTGAACGCTTTGTTTGGTTTGGCTCCTACACAGGAAAAGCTCCTCGGGGACAGGGCATTTACGTCTCTCGTTATGACGAAAACACAGGTGATATAAGTCAGCCCGAATTAGCGTGCAAGGTAAAGAATCCCTCATTCCTCGCTATTCACCCAACGCTTGCCGTAGTCTACGCTGTTTCAGAGATAGCCGACCTCAATGGTCAGCCAACGGGTGGCGTCATTAGTTTTACTATTGATATGGAGAATGGTCACCTTACGCGGCAAAGTGAGCAACCATCAAACGGAAAAGGCCCGTGTCATCTTTCACTCGATGCAAAAGGTAAAGTTCTCCTCGCCGCAAACTATGGAAGCGGGAGCACTATTTGTCTGGGGATTGCTGATGATGGAAGCCTTCTCCCGCTCATCACTCAAAACAACGACTCGCCTGGTGGATTCATCCAGCACACCGGTAACGGCCCAAACAAAACTCGTCAAGAAACTCCACATGGACACTCTATTAATGCAACGTCTGATAGCAACTTCGCTATTAGTTGTGATCTTGGAGCTGATCGAGTGTTCGTCCATAAACTTGATGTTTCGGCTGCTACTCTAATGCCCCATACATCGGCATCAACGCAGCCAGGTGGCGGACCAAGGCACTTCGCGATTCATCCCCGACTACCGTTCGGCTACGCCAACAACGAACTCGACATGACAGTTACTGCTTTCAGTTTTGATGCAGCGAAGGGCAATCTTAAAAAACTCCATTCGGTTAGCACGCTTCCTGATTCAGTGCGAGATCGAAACAGGTTTTCAACTGCTGAGATCGCCATCCATCCATCAGGAAAATTTCTTTACGTGTCAAACCGCGGGCATGATTCGATTTCTTTATTTGGAATCAATGAGAAAACCGGCAAGCTTGTACTAAAAAGTGTCGAGCCGACTCATTGCCAGACACCCCGTCATTTTGTGATTGCTCCTGGCGGTAAGCGACTTTATGCGGCGGGACAAAATTCTGGAACCATTACAGCCTTCACGATTGACCCTAAAACCGGCAAACTATCATTCATGAACCGCACTATAAAAGTTCCAAAACCCGTGTGTATCGTTTTCTCTCGCCCACTTTCGAATGGACCAGAAAAACCATGACCATTTGCTTACTCAAATCCAAAATTCATCGAGCTGCTGTCACTGGCGCATCAGTTGATTACGAAGGAAGCCTCACTGTTGACCCCGATTTGGCAGAGCGAGTTGGGCTCAGGGCCTATGAAAAAATATTGGTAGGTAACCTAGAAAATGGAGAGCGGTTCGAAACCTACTGCATCTATGGAGCTGCTGGTAGTGGTGCAATAGAGCTCAACGGAGCAACTGCACACCTGGGGAAAATTGGTGATCGGCTTACCATCATGTCATACGGGCACTACTCTCCAGTGGAAGCCGATGACGCAAAGCCTGCTGTGATCTTGCTTGATGAAAAAAATGCAATTGTTCGTGAGAGCGGAACGGTTCATTGCTGAAAAATTGTATGCCATGCCAGAAGCTAGTCAGAATTAACGAGGAGCCTCCTGTTCTCTGAGAAGAAGTTCGAGGTAGCTCGCTGACTCAGGGTTTTCTAAACCAAGTTCGCGTGCCAAAGACTCGACGCAGTCCCGGGCCAGTGGCACTTCACCTTCTCCGGCTTTGATTTCGAATTCAGCAAAACTACCTAGGTTCGTAACGGTATCAATGGCTATCTCAACGTCACTACCGTGCCAATGAACACGCCCCGGGAGCCGCGTTTTCACAACTTCGAAAACCTGACCAAAACCGAGCGACTCAAGCAATTCTGTCCACGCAGCAACAGTTGTTTGTCCCGTTGGTCCTTGAGGCATAACCCCGAGTTCAATTTCCTGTCGGATTTTTGCTGATGTATCAACCCGTGGCCCTTTCCACGTTAACTCTACGACATCACCGACTTGCCGAAGACGCAAGGCTTCATCTGTTTTTTCAAAATTCCGTATCGGATGAGAAAAATATCTATCAACCTGCTCAATAGGGTCCCGAAGGCAAACCGCCATATTATTTAGGCGTTTAAGCAGGCAATCAACGTCAGTCAGATAGAATTTGAGTTCGACTTCGTACACTCGTGAAACCCTTCGTTTATGATAACCATACGTAGTCTACACCTTCAGAACAAACGGCTAACCTCATGGGATTCTCACATCACCAATTGATTCCTCTCGTTTTTGCTTCTTTTGCAATTATTGGTTGTAGCGTCGGCCAAAATCAAGAAACACGGCAACACGTTGGTAAATCGGTGCCAAAACTCTCACTTGTTTCACTTGAGACTGGTGACGAAACACTCACACTTTCTGGAAAGATCACACTTCTTAATTTCTGGGGCACGTGGTGCCCTCCTTGTCGCCAAGAATTACCAGGACTTGCGAGGCTTGCCTCGCGGCTTGCAGACGAATCTCGCTTTCAATTAATTGCTGTTTCATGCGGTGGGGGGGGCCGTGATGATCTTGATCAATTACAAAGCGAAACAGAGGCTTTTCTTAAATCCACGAGAATCACTCTTTCCGCCTGGGCAGACCCAACTGGTGATACCCGTCTTCGTTTTACAAAAGCATTTGGTTTTCGTGCGTATCCAACAACCTATTTGATTGGGCCTGACAAGAAGATTCTTGCCATTTGGACCGGCTACTCACCGTCTGTGGAGACACAGATTGCACAATCTGTGTCTCGCTCACTGAAGCAACTTCCTGAAACTAATTCCCTTTAGTGGCGGAAAGCAGCGAACAAATTCGATGAGATTCCTCGCCAGGATCTGCTGCATCTGTGATACTGCTAGCAATGGCAACCCGCTTGACGCCTAAGTGGACAAGCCGATCAAGGTTATCGGATGTGATGCCACCGATCGCAAAGACCGGCAAACGTATCTCTTCGGAAACATCACGAAGAAACGATTCCGTCGCAAACTTTTCGAACTTCTTTGTATTACTTGGATAACACGGACCGACCCCAAGATAGTCCGCACCATCCAGCACTGCCTGCTTTGCTTCACTAAGAGAATGAGCGGTACGGCCGATAATGAACTCATGACCACAGACTCTACGGGCAAGACTTACTGGCAAATCTGTTTCACCAAGGTGGACGCCGTCTGCGTTTGCAGCCACTGCAACGTCTGCCCGATCATTTATAATAACAATACATCTTTTTTCTGTAGTCGAATCCGCGTGCTGTCGTACTTGTTGAGTTATAGTTTTCGTACGCTCACAAAGTAATGCTGTGTTGGCTTTTTTATCTCGCAGCTGAATCATTTTGACACCGGCAGCAAGGAGTTGGCCGACCAGCGTTTTGAATTCTGTTTCTGGCCGATCAGCATCAAGAAGTACACATAAACTGACGTCGGCCAGTCTCTCCTGGCTTAGGATGATTGTCATCGCTGCCTTTTCAAGTGTATAGATCCGGTAGCGTAATTGTTCAAACGCTACTGTAACTGCAGGTACAACCAAGCGGCTACATTCCTCCAAACTTCTGATCGACTGACTTGCACGAGCTGCGTTTGCAGCAAAGACATGTTTCATCTCGGTTCGTGGCGGAGTTTTGGCTATCGTGGTGCCGACCCCAACATCTCGTAACACATCACGAAGCCGAATGCGTGGCTGAAGATCTTTTCTGGAGAAAATTATTGCAAGTTCATGTCGAATCGCCTTTGCCTCCTGTGAAAGAAAGGCATCATTTACACAGAACCGAAGAATGTCCTCGAGGACACGAACTGCCTCGGCACTTCGGTTCGCCGAAGCATCGAGTGTTCTCCAAATTCCCACTACTGAGCCAGCTTTCTCAGGCCCGATTTCTTCCATTTCTGCGATTTCTCCCTTACGACTCGCCATTGGTTTGATTCTACCCGATCCCTAAACTCTCTTTGTCCATATTGTCAGATGAGGAAATTTGAAAGGCCAGTCGTTCGTGTCATTTCTCCGCTCACTTACGCTCATTTGGCCTGGCTTACCCTGGGCTTGGCTTCGAGGAAGCTGGGCTGGACTTATTTTAGCCACTGCTTTCGCAATTTGTTTGAATCTCTGCATCATTACTGCATGGATTTGGACAAGCTTTATTGACCTTGAGATGACGTTTGGCATTTGGACTGTGACTGCAATTATTTGGATTGTGTCAACGGTTTCGGCAGTGTCCAGTTTTCCGCAACCTCTTGTCAGCTATAGAGACGAGGTCACAGACAAGTTATTTATTGATGCACGAGATGCCTATCTGGCTGGAGATTGGCTCAAGGCAGAAACAAAAATTCAGACGATCCTCACTCTTTCGCCAACTGATGGTGAGGCACAACTACTTTTTGCCACACTCCAGCGAAGGGTCGGCCGTTTTAAAGAGGCGAAAAAATCGCTCGAAAAACTTGTACGGAGCGATAGCGGACAGCCGTGGCAGCACGCGATTCAACACGAACTCTTACTTATCAACCGTGATTTCCGTGAGAATTCAGACGAAACAGAGCCAAATGCGGGCATAGATCCAAGTGTGGTCCCGCACCACCGCAAAGCAGCGTGACCCTTAATCAAACCTTTACCTGTCACGAGCGTAGTAATTTCGAGAGATCAGCATGCCTTGGCGGGCAACCAAATGGCACTCATTGGTTAGCTTTTAACAGCCCATGAGCTATTTCAGTCCGAAACCCCGGCAAACATCGAGTTGTAGGAGACAGTAACACGAGCTATCCCTACAATATGGATGTGAGAAATGCTAAGGAATGCCTTTGGGTAAATCATTTTACCTTCGATTGGCGTGAATTTTGCATTAAAGTATCAGTGATTGAATTTGGGTTCTGCCTCTGCCGGAATGGCAGGGGCACTTGTTACATTTACAACGGGTTGAGCAGTCACAAGAGGAAGTTTTATGTACGAGCGTTTTACAGACCGTGCCCGTAAGGTGATGCAACTGGCAAATCAGGAAGCCCAGCGGTTTAACCACGAATACATTGGAACCGAACACGTCCTGCTCGGTTTGATTAAAGAAGGTAGTGGTGTTGCCGCCAACGTTTTAAAAAACCTTGACGTCGATCTTCGAAAGATTCGTCTAGAAGTTGAAAAGCTCGTACAGAGTGGCCCTGACATGGTGACGATGGGCAAGTTGCCACAAACACCCCGTGCAAAAAAAGTCATTGAATATTCAATGGAAGAGGCACGAAACCTGAACCATAACTACGTTGGAACTGAACATATTTTGCTCGGGCTACTCCGGGAACAGGAAGGTGTTGCTGCTCAGGTTCTTATGAATCTTGGGTTGAAGCTTGAAGATGTTCGGGAAGAGGTACTGAATCTTCTTGGACATGGTATGGAAGAGGGGGGCGACCGGTCTGGCATGGGTGGCCGCCAGATGGCTGGCGCTGGTGGTGGAGGCAGTGACGCTCCAACAAAAAGCGGCAAAAGCAAAACCCCTGCACTGGATTCATTTGGACGCGACCTTACCGAATTAGCAAAACAAGGGAAACTCGATCCTGTTATCGGCCGGGAGCATGAGATCGAACGAGCCATTCAGATCCTCTGTCGGAGAACAAAAAACAATCCCGTGCTTATCGGCGAGGCTGGTGTTGGAAAAACTGCCATCGTTGAAGGGTTTGCACAAAGAGTTATTGAAGGAAATATTCCTGAACTTCTTGCCGAACGAAGAATTGTGGTTCTCGACTTGGCAATGATGGTCGCTGGCACGAAATACCGTGGCCAGTTTGAGGAACGAATTAAAGCCGTCATGAACGAAGTCAGACGAGCTAAAAACACTATTCTTTTTATTGACGAACTCCACACACTTGTCGGGGCTGGCGGAGCAGAGGGTGCTATTGACGCCTCAAATGTTCTTAAACCCGCACTAGCTCGTGGTGAAATCCAGTGCATTGGAGCAACCACACTAGATGAATATCGAAAGTACATTGAGAAGGATTCGGCACTCGACAGACGTTTCCAACTTGTCATGGTCGAGCCTGCATCGAAGAAAGAAGCTATCGAAATCCTAAAGGGCCTTCGAGACCGCTATGAAAGTCACCATAGGGTATCGATTACTGATGACGCGCTTGAGGCATCAGTAGAACTCTCCAGTCGCTACATCACAGGCCGGGCACTTCCCGATAAAGCAATTGATGTAATTGATGAGGCAGGGGCACGAGTACGTCTAAAGGCAATGACGCGTCCACCAGATCTCAAAGAAATTGATGCAGAAGTCGATCGCCTGAACAAGGAAAAAGAGGAGGCCGTTGCCAACCAAGACTTTGAGAAAGCAGCATCGTTACGGGATCAGGCTGATAAATTGAAGAAGAAAAAACAGCAAATGACCAAAGAGTGGCGAGAGAAATCTCGTGAGGCTGATGGCGTTGTTGATGAAGAGGTTGTTGCAGAAGTTGTTTCGAAGATGACTGGTATTCCGTTGACAAGAATGTCGACAGAAGACAGCCAGCGATTAATGGAGATGGAAGATTCACTCCACAAGCGAGTGATCGGTCAAGATGCGGCAATCAAAAGCATTTCTAAGGCCGTTCGTCGAAGTCGATCAGGCCTTAAGGACCCAAAACGCCCAATTGGTTGTTTTGTTTTGGCAGGCCCAACAGGTGTTGGGAAAACACTCTTAGCCAAAGCACTCGCTGAATTCATGTTTGGGGACGATGACGCGCTCATATCAATTGACATGAGTGAGTACATGGAAAAGCACAATGTTAGTCGTCTCGTTGGTGCCCCTCCTGGATACGTTGGATTTGAAGAGGGTGGTCAACTCACTGAGAAAATCCGCCGCCGGCCATATGCTGTTGTTCTTCTCGATGAAATTGAAAAAGCCCACCCGGATGTCTTCAACATGCTTCTCCAGGTGATGGAAGAAGGCCGACTCACAGACTCTTTCGGTAGAAATGTGGACTTCCGAAATACCATTCTCATCATGACGACCAATGCAGGGGCCGAGGCGATAAAAAATGAATCTGCTTTTGGATTCCAGAAGCCCGAGGATGACAGTGGATATGAAAGCATGAAAGGCCGCGTCAATGAACGGATTGAAAAGGTTTTCCGTCCAGAGTTTATCAACCGCCTAGACGATCTCATCGT
Source organism: Pirellulales bacterium (assembly GCA_039831725.1). GTDB lineage: Bacteria > Planctomycetota > Planctomycetia > Pirellulales > UBA1268 > UBA1268. Next base: position 2,908 of record JBDOMQ010000347.1, on the reverse strand, counting down.
CTTTCATCATCTTACCGTTGAAAACCTCAAAGAGGTTATTGACATTGAACTCGCAAAAGTACGGGAACGACTGCTCGAGCGTGGTCTTAAGCTCGAACTCACAGACGAATCGAAGCAGTTTCTTATCAAGAAGGGATCTGATACCGATTTCGGAGCTCGACCGCTTCGGCGTGCACTGGAAAACTACATTGAAGACCCTGTTTCAGAGGAACTTCTGAAAGGTGAATTTGAGGGAAAAGACACCATTCAAGTGGACTGCAAAGAAGTGGCCGGAAAGAAACAACTCGTCTTTCACGGGATCGTAACCGCCGAACCGGTAGCCGCAGGATCTTCAGACGAACCTACCAGTTGAGGGAAAGAACACGGTGAAGCCAGGGCACATTCTGAAATGGATAACTCTGTGTAATTTTCCATTAGTGCAGCTCACTTTTGACGCCACGGTCTCTAGAAAGACTCGTTAACGCACCCTGCGTCCTTCGGAACCTTCCAAAATCCCGCAGATCCCGCAACCTTCCCCTAAACGACTCAAGGCACCGGTTCCTTCTAGCCGATCTAATCGGCAAGGAGCGCCGCCGCTGCGGTGAAGGTTCGTCTTTATGAACTCACTTACGACCACTCAATCTGAACCAACCGCTGACGATGTCACTGGCTGGTTTGCAAATAGAGTCGCTGATGTCGGTGACATGGCCGTCACGATGGTTGCTGGTATCGGTGACGTAACTCTTTTTTCCTTACGAACCATTGGGTGGTTATTTGCACGGCGTCAACGACGAGATGTGCTAATGCCAAGTTTCTATCAGATTGGCGTTTTATCACTCCCAGTAATCGCACTCACGGGCCTTTTCATTGGAATGGTCTTGGCTGTACAGAGTTATGCTCAATTCAAAGCTCTTGGTCTACAAACACGACTTGGTTCTGTAATCAACCTTTCACTCATTCGTGAACTCGGCCCGGTACTAGCAGCAACGATGCTGGCTGGGCGGGTTGGGAGTGCCATGGCTGCCGAACTGGGAACAATGCGTGTTACTGAACAAATTGATGCCCTGGAAAGCATGGGGGCGAATCCAATTTATTATCTCGTTGTACCTCGCTTTCTTGGCTGTCTTGTACTCATTCCGGCACTTACGATCATGGCTGATTTCATGGGGGTGCTAGGGGGTTATGTCTATTCACATGGCATTCTTGGTATTGATTACCATCATTATTGGTCGAATTCCCGTGCCTATATTGATTCCTTTGATTTTTTTATGGGAATTTTTAAAAGCTTCTTTTTTGGTGCCGCGATTGCTTTAGTCAGCTGTCACCATGGCTTTCATTGTGACCACGGTGCACAGGGGGTTGGCCGAGCTGCAACAAATGCATTTGTGCACTCATTTGTTCTCATTCTCGTACTTGATCTTTTCCTAGGCATTGGTTTGAACAATGTACAGGATTACTTACGGCCTGAAGGTCCACGAAGCCTTCTTTAATCAACAACCAAATTATAAAAATTATACGATGACCACCCCCACTATCGAAGCACCGACACGAGAAGAAACAACTGCAGAACCACTGCTTTTCATTGATTCGCTTTCGATAACTTTTGGTGACCAGCAGGTCTTGCGTAACATTTCACTCAAAATCACTTCTGGTGAAACTCTTGTCATCCTTGGCGAGAGCGGATGTGGAAAAACAGTCCTCTTAAAAACAATGATTGGGCTCATCCAGCCAACTACAGGAGATATACGATTTGAGGACACCTCATTGGCTTCAATGGCAGAACGTCAACTTGCCCATCTTCGGACACGCTACGGATTTGTTTTTCAGGGTGCCGCACTTTTTGACAGTGCGACAATTGCTGAAAACATTGCCTTCCCTTTGCGTGAACATACTCAACTTGAGGAAGACGAAATAGCAAAAATTGTTGCCGAACTTGTAGCGGAGGTCGGCTTACCACGTGCGGTCCTCAGGAAAAAACCAGTTGAATTATCTGGTGGCATGAGAAAGCGTGCCGGACTCGCACGAGCGCTCGCACTCGACCCACAACTCGTACTCTATGACGAGCCGACTACGGGGCTCGACCCAATCATGAGTGATGTCATTAATGAGCTTATTCTACGCGTCCATCGACGACCAGAAACAACCAATGTAGTAGTAACGCACGACATGACGACTGCGCATAAAGTGGCCGATAGAATCATCATGCTCTATCCACTTTCTCGGCTCAAACAAGGTGAGTCGCAAATCATTTTTACTGGCACGCCAGAAGAACTTGACGGCTCAACGGATCCTCGAATTCGACAATTCATTGAGGGACAGGCCGGACAACGTCTCAACGAACTCCGGAAAGAGCAGCACCAAAAAGACTGCGCACCATCCTCTGAGACTATCAATTAGGAGAATAATCATGAGTGAGCGCGTAATCCAATTTCGTGTTGGCGTGATGGTCCTAGCAACCGCCATTATCGCTGGAATACTTATTGTTTTATTTGGAGATCTGCCAAGTCTCGTCCAGTCAACATATCCGCTACGCATGAACTTCTCAGAAGCAAGAGGGGTCTCAAGCGGCACGCCGGTACGAAAGAATGGTATTCTGGTTGGACGAGTCAACTCAGTCATGCTCGATGAACGTGGTGGCGTGAGCGTGGTTGCTCAAATTGACTCCTACGTGCCAGTCTATCGCGATGAGACTCCACGTGTTGCAAGTACAATTCTTGGTGATGCAGAAATTGAACTTGTTGCAGGACGCATTGCACCTCCTCGCCAACGAATCACAACAGATGAGGTTTTGCGCGGCGCAGTGTCGAAAGATCCTATCGAGATGTTTTCAACGCTCGAACCAAAAGTAACAGCTTCCCTCGAGTCACTCACTCGAGCTAGTGATGCCGTTGCTATGCTCTCTGAAAATATAGAGAAGATTTTTGTAAAA
>JBDOMQ010000221.1:0-2887 GCA_039831725.1 Pirellulales bacterium | reverse complement strand
GCTTCGTGGTTGCATCAACAGGCAGCGGTGAAGCGAGTCTATTATCCTGGCCTCGATAGCGACCCCGGTCATGCCGTTGCAACAAAGCAATATCATGGTGGTTTTGGTGCCATGGTCAGCTTCGAGATCGAGGGCAACGTGCAGGATGCGCAACGTTTTGTCGAATCAACGCGCCTGTTTCAACTTGCTGTTAGTCTTGGGGCTGTTGAGTCGCTGATTGAGGTGCCAGCCATCATGTCGCACGGCGCATATGCACCGGAGGCTCGTCGTGCCGTTGGAATCACAGATGGGCTAATTAGGCTGTCTGTTGGCCTCGAGGAGGCTGGCGACCTTCAGGGCGATCTGGCCCAGGCTATGGATTCGCTTTCGGGCAACTGAAACCTATAAATCCGGGCGCAATAGGCAGTTTGCGTTGAGGGTGTCAGTTTTTACGAAAGTTCTGGCTGTACGGATTCCGATATCTTTTCTGAATGCATCGGCAATCACGATGGCTGCATATGCCATTCGTGAACGCTCAGCCAGGAGAGAATCATGCGTCAGAATCCGCTTCAACTTGTTGCACTTGGTATCTGCCTGAACGGCCTGCTTATCAGTGTTGTGTTGGGAGAGAACGAGAGGGCAGCCTCGGGAAGTCTTCGGTGGACACCCCATCGAGCAGCCGCCCGACCTCTTGATACTCGTGGTGCGACACCTGATGAAGAAAGTGTTTCTGCAGCTTCGCCGGCGAAACCTTCGGGCAGTGAACTTGCACCTTCTTTATCGAATGCGGTAGCTAAAAGTCAGCAGGTTGCAGCGTCACCACAAGCTGAGAGTGCATCACCTGTTCAGGCTGCTCCACCAGCAACAGTTTCGGTTCCAGATACCATTCCTGCTCGTGATGCAAAGCCATCACTTCAAGTTGTTGCAAAAACGCCTCAAGAAGACTTCGCACCACTTCGTAAGCAGCTCGATCCAAGCCGTATGGTTGAGAATCTTGGTGAGTGGATGGCTGACTCACTGCCTGAGAATTCAACAGGGACCGTTTCCGCCCGCCAGGGTGACGATGGTCCATTTGGACTCGGAATGATGCGAACGCCTCAGGGCCATAACGCTGGCCGACCAATTGCTGCTCAGGAACGGCCTGCTGATCTCCAAGACATTGCGAAGCAACGTATGGGCGGTGGTCTTGCACCAGCCTATAACCCACGAACAAATCAGCGAGCAGCTCGACCTGAGCGATTAGCAATGGATGTGAACAACGTTCCTTCTGTCATGGCTCGTAAGGCACAGGCAGAGGCTGTTCCACCGCCGCCAGTGTCAAAAAAGTCGGCTGCCTCCGAAGATAATTCCCTGGATAGTGAGCCGTACATACCTGGTGAATCGATGATTATCGACGGGCCGCCAAGTACGAGTTTTGATTCATACAGCGAGAGTTCGCCATCGATGGGTGAAGAAATGTGGATGGGGCGGACGCCGGCTCAACTGCATGTTGAGTCGTTCTATGACGACCCATACGCCTGTGAAGAAAATTGTGATCCTGGTCCGTGCTGTTTTGATGGCAGGATATGCCAGTGGTTACACCAGTTCGGTCGGCCGTACTACGGTTGGAAATGGTACCGAGATTTTACTGCCAGTGTTGGTGTCACTGCATTTGAGAATGAGCTTGATCTCGGACTTACCGGAAATTTTGGCACAAATGAATACCTTAACTTTGGGATGCCTCTTTGGAATGCTTTTGGACTCGGCTGGCAAGTAGGTGTGCGTGGTACGCAGACAGGATTTGGTTCACGGTCTATTGCGTCCACTGGTGGTTTTCCACAACCGAACCCACGTACAGTCGATTCCCGTAATCAACAGTTTGTTACGACAGGCCTGTACACACGAGCTTTCGAGGGACGTGGCCTGCAGGGTGGTGCTGTCTTTGATTACCTCAATAACACAGGTTTGGTTGGAACGGCTGATATTAAGCAGATGCGTGGTGAAATAAGTTATGTTTGGGGCTACCATGAGTGGGGCTTCTGGGGCGCATTTAATGCTGGTCAAGGTTTAGGGTTTGTCGAGACAGCAGCCGCACAACCATTTGAAAATAACACAGTGCACACCTACAACGCCTTTTACAGGGTGCAGTTTGGTGATGCGAACGAATGGAAGGTTTGGGGTGGCGCTTCTCACGAGGGGCAAGGCTATGTCGGGTCAATTCTTCGCGCACCAATGACACGATCCTTGGCTCTCGAAGGAACCTTCGCTTATCTCATGCCAGGCAAATCAAAAGATATTCCTTCTCAATTAGGATTGCCGGTCGTTGGCAAATTTACACCTATGGCATGGAATCTTGGTATTAATCTCGTCTACTACCCACGAGGTCGTTCAAGACGAAGTCTTGCGAGTCCATACCGTCCGCTCTTTGACGTTGCTGACAATGGAACAATGATTAGCGGCCTCTAAATTCCTGTTTTTACTCAATCTCAGCGGTACACGGACGTCCGTTTCTCAAAACTGCTGTTTTTCGGTATCTTTTATGCAGAGAAGCAGCAGTTCTGATCGCGCCAGCGTGGCTTGTGATCACTGCCATGTATGAGGTGCCACGAAGGCCCCTACGCCAGCAAAAACACAGAGAAACATGACTGAAAATAATGACCCCTGGGCGAATCTTGCAGATTCGCTCGGTGCGGCTCCCGGCGGAGAACCAGCCCAAAAACCACAACGTCCTCCAGTGAAACCTTCCCGGCGAGTCGAGGCCGAGAAACCAGCACACGAAGTTCCTGCTGCCAAAACGTCTCAGACGGATTGGGGCGGCGTTGCAGATCAACTGGGTATTGAACCTTCATCGCCTGCATCACCGAAGCCACCCAGAAAAAGACCGTCGCGAGAGGCTGAGCCGGCACCGCAGCCGCCACAAGCGGAACGA
>JBDOMQ010000354.1:0-14226 GCA_039831725.1 Pirellulales bacterium | reverse complement strand
TTCCTACATAGCAAGATCATGAACACACGTACCTGACAAGCACATGGACTACTTTCCAAGGGTTTTAACGCATCTCGATAACCGGGCTATTCCTCGCTTCCTCTCATTCATGGACACCTGCAGGAACACGCCGCCTGCAGTCGTGGTATGGAGGTACAATAAGAGACTGTACACTCGCTTTTTTCAAGCATCACAGAGGACCATCTGATGCCAACATATGTCTACGAAGTGATTGAAGAGGACGGAACAGCTGGAGAGCGATTCGAGGTCGACCAGCCAATGAGCGCGGATCCGCTTACTGCTCATCCTTTGAACGGCAAGCCGGTGCGTCGCGTGATTACTGGTTTCAGGATCGCTGGAAAATGGTCTGACATCGGAACCCAAGACAAACTGTCAGATAAGAACCTCGACCGGATAGGGTTCACAAAATATGTACGCTCCGGAGATGGGTACTATGAAAAGACTGCCGGAAAAGGGCCAAACATGATTTCTGGTAATGACGATACGTAGAGCAATCAGCCTCACCCCAAAACAGACACGCAACCTCAACAATCACTATCGCAATTGTCACGTCGGCATGTTTAACCCTCCTGCGAATCGATCCAAAAACCGTCCCGACTCATTGCTGCAAGCTCAGTGCAGTTCAAAGACTGCCTCGATTTCAACAGCAACACCCGCAGGCAGTGAAGAAACGCCAACTGCACTTCGTACCCCGACGCCGCGTTCCGAGCCCCAGACCTCTGCGTAGAGTTCACTGCACCCGTTAATGACTGCAGGATGCTGAGTGAATAAATCTGTTGCTGAAACCATTCCTAGTAGTTTCACAACCCGAGCAATCTTATCAAGGCTTCCGAGATAATGCTCGAGCGTTACAAGACTCGCAAGCCCCGCTCTACGCGCAGCGTTTTTGCCAGCTTCGACATCCAAATCTTTCCCAAGGCACCCCAGGATAAGACTCCCATCAGGCTGAAAGGGCAGATGACCTGAAACGTAGACAAATCCACCTACCACTAAACACGGCTGATAGAGCCCCGCAGGTTTGCCAACCGGAGCTTTTTCATCATCAAGCGACTCAAAACACTTCTGGGCACTCATGCCAACCTCTCTTTGCTTTTATAACCCTGTTGTATCTTACAGCCTTTACTGCCTGAACATTCCTCCAGGCATCTAACCCAATCCCCTTTTCAACCCAACGAGACTTTGAACTGACGGCGCAACGATACACTAACGCAACGAAATACTTGCTTTCGGTGACAATAACAGCAGAAGGAACTGCGTGGTATAGTGAAGTCGTAATTGCCGTAAGCCCCAACACTTTACAGATCAAGACATCTCCTATGGATTCAAAAGACTCGCTTCAGACAGCGCATTCACACCATCGGAAAATGGTGCCTCGCATAACTCAAATTCTGGGGCTCACCCGTTGGTTCAGTATTGTGACGGTATTCTCTTCAGTTATTGGTGCTCTTCTGATGTTTATCATTGGAGCTGCTAATACCGTGGAGGCAATCCTGCGATATCTTGAAATCAATGACTTTGAATCTACTCCTCTAAAGCACTTCCTCACGCCAACATCTCCAGGCGCTGCGCCGCGTCCTGCCGCGAACCTGCTCCTTCTGGAGTCACTCGACAATGGGCTGACGGGCCTGACTTTCTTATATTTTGCCTATGGAATCTATGCCCTTTTTTTAACGAATTCAATGTCGGTAGAAACGGCTCCGCGCTGGCTCAAGGTCGAGAATATTGGTTCGTTGAAAAAAACCTTACTTGAAGTCGTTGCCGTACTCCTTGCAGTCATGTTTGTTCGAACACTCGCTGAAAAGATGCTGCTTGACGGGCAGAGTCAGGGGCCAGGCTGGGAAATGCTCATCATGCCTGCAGGTATTCTCGCAATCGCCATCAGTAGCCGACTCATGTTCGACCGCCAACCACTTAAGCGTGAGAGCGAGTTTTGAGATTGTATCAAAAGCGAAAGTCCACCCCGTTTAACGAGGTGGACTTTCAAATTCGCGCCGGGGCCTGAGTACCACCCCCCAGAAGCTTCAAGCGAGTACGGGCCATTGCCCACGGCACGAGTACGTACGTTGGACGATAAAAAGAAGTTCGGTTTCGTAGCTGATAAACTTCAGTTTAAGTCAGGGAAATCTGCCGTCTAAGCTGACCATCAATTGGCTTCGGGGGCATCCGGCCGACGAAACGCGTGCTCAAAAGCTGGAACAACTCCATCAGCACGCAACGCCTCGAGTGCCTTTTCCGCTGCACCCTGCTCTGCTTCTTTCTTATTTCGGCCCCAGGCAGGAGCATACCGTCGCCGACCAATCTGGGCCCGCACCTGAAATTCTTTGTTGTGATCAGGTCCTACCTCATCGACAACCTGATAGGTCGGTGCTATTCCATACGCTCCCTGAGCAAGCTGTTGCAGAAGGGATTTATGATTTGATCCTTCTTCTCCAGCCACAACCTTTTCGATTTCAGGACCAATCCAAGTATCAAGAAAAGCCCGAGCAGGCTCAATTCCTCCATCAAGAAAGATCGCAGCGACAAGTGACTCAAACATGTCTGAGAGAACTGAGTTCGGCACGGGGCGATTGACCGCCATGCCCTTCCCAACAATAAGGAAGTCGACCAGCCCAAGTTCAATGCTAATTCTGCTGCATGTCTCTCGACTGACAACAGCCGATTTAATTCTCGTGAGATCACCCTCGAGGAGTTCAGGGAACTCGTTGTAGAGTCGATTACAGACGACAAAACCCAGAATTGAATCCCCCAGAAATTCGAGCCGTTCATTTGACGCCAGGCGATGAGTAGCACCCGAAGCATGTGTCACAGCGGCCTCAAGCAGCTGGCGATCGTGAAACTGATAACCAATCCGCTGTTCACAGGCGGTCAGGCTCTCTGGAGAGGTGTTTTTGCTAGGTATCGGCGTCTCGGACATGCATGAACTCCCAAAGCTACACGGTAAAAGCCGGCTCCCTCTCTTGTCAAACATCGGCCGGCAGCCCCTGCTTTGATCGTTTTTTCTGCCTTTCAGGTTTTTTGAAAAACTTTCGAACCCCTCGGGGGAGATTGCCGTATAAGTCTCTGGAGGTGTTCTGTCCGCACAGGGTGATTCCAGACGTAGGTATCGCCTAGAATGTTCGTGTGGACCTATGATAATGAGGAGAACGTCGACTGCCGTCAACGGAAACGGAATCCGGCCAGTCAAACGCATTCAGACCACATGTCTGAGGATAAAAAAGGAGGAACACAACGTGAACCATTTTAGAATAATGTGTGATTTAAAGAAGCGACACAACAGCACCAACGCCCTCATGACCGCGTGTTTAATGACGGCACTAGTCATGGGATCAGTCGGTCCAGCAACGCTTTTCTCTGCCGAACCAACAACAGCAGACCCGGTTGCTGCAGCAAATGCACTCTCTCAGGCCTTTCGAAATGCAGCTGAGCAAGCCACACCGAGTGTTGTTGTTGTTCGCAGTGAAACAAAAGCTCAAAACGTCACATCAAAAGGTGGACAAAATCGTGGGGAGAACCCTTTCCGAGGAACTCCATTTGAAGACTTCTTTCGAGATGGGATGCCTGAAGGATTTTCTCCGCGGGGAGGGGCGCCGTCACGATCGGGCGTAGGCTCAGGTGTAATCGTTGACTCAGCCGGAATTGTCCTTACGAACAATCATGTTGTCGAAGGAGCCGACGAAGTAACAATTGAACTCTCTGATGGACGTGAATTCAAAGCGGTTGATATCAAAACTGACCCAGACAGCGACCTTGCTGTTGTTCGGCTTGCCAATGCGGAGAACCTACCAACTGCATCGCTTGGTAATTCCGATGAGCTTGTGATTGGAGATTGGGTACTTGCAATTGGCAACCCCTTTGAACTCGAGACAACAGTCAGCGCCGGTATCATTTCGGCGAAAGGCCGTGAACTTGGTCGTATTCGACGAGCCAAATTCTTGCAGACAGACGCTGCAATTAATCCTGGTAACTCAGGAGGACCACTTGTGAACCTCTCGGGGGAAGTTGTTGGTATTAACACCGCAATTGCATCCAACAGTGGAGCCTATCAGGGAATTGGATTTGCTATCCCTATTAATCAGGCACGTTGGGTGAGTGAGCAACTCATCAAAAGTGGCAGCGTTCAACGAGGATACCTTGGTGTTTCGATAGCGCAATTGTCTTCTGACATGGCTGCAAAACTTGGTTCACCAGGCCAGAAAGGAGTCCTTGTGACAGAGGTCATGTCAGGTACACCAGCTGCTCTTGCTGGGTTGCAAGACCTCGATGTTGTAATCTCTTTTGATGGCACACCTGTCGATAGCCCACGAAGCCTTCAGGAAGTTGTTGAACGGTCATCAATTGGAGAAGCACACGATGTGATTGTTCTTCGTGATGGCAAGGAAGTGACTGTGAGTGTTCAGGTAAAAGCACTACCGGAGCAATTCGGGATGCAGCAACGCGGACGCGGTATTGCTCCGGGCGGCGAGGAAACTTTCTACTCCAAACAGTTTGGTATCGAGGTGCGAGATAAGAGCTCCGTTGCACAAGACACCTACGAAGGATTCGAGGGCGTATTGGTTGACCGAGTGGACACTGACGGCCTTGCAGCCGAGGGCGGTTTGGTGCCAGGGGTACTCATCCGAAAGGTAGGAAAAACCTCAATTTCGTCAATCGATGAATTCGAGTCCGCGATCGAAGGGGAAACACCTGAAGGAGGTATTGTTCTCCAGATACGCACCCCTCGCGGAAATGCAGTGATACTCTTGAAAAAAGAGGTCTGAGCAGAAAGGCTATACGGATTATTCATGGTGGCCCCAGCTGACAGGCTGGGGCCACCTGCATTTCTCAAGGAGGCACGTGCATGGCCACGCTCGGTGTGAATATTGACCATGTAGCCACTATTCGTGAGGCACGGCGCACGATCGAACCAGATCCGGTTTGGGCTGCAGCAGCCGCTGAACTTGGTGGGGCCGACGCCATAACAATTCATCTACGAGAAGACAGACGGCATATTCAAGACAGAGACCTCGAAATCTTAAAAAAAACTGTTCAGGTCAAATTGAATCTTGAATTGGCTATGAATCCGCTGATGGTAGACATTGCCTGCCGAGTAGCCCCTGACCAGGTAACGCTTGTCCCTGAGAATCGAGAAGAAGTGACCACCGAAGGTGGGCTCGATGTTGTTCGGCATAAAAAAGAGTTAGCCACAACAATTGGAAAACTACAGAACGCCGGAATTTCTGTCTCGCTCTTTATTGATCCAGAACCAGCACAGATTGAGACCGCTGCATCACTTTCGGTACCGGCAGTCGAAATCCACACAGGAGCATATGCAAACGCAGGTAACCAATCTCAACAGGAACTTCAGGTTCTCGCTCGAGCAGCTACATTCGTCCACCAGGCGGGTCTTGTCCTCAACGCAGGACATGGACTTACATATCGTAACGTCACTTCCGTCGCAGAGCTCGAAGGCATGGAAGAATTAAACATTGGCCACTCAATCGTGGCCCGGGCGGTATTTGTTGGCATGGCAGAAGCCGTTCGGGAAATGAAAGACCTAGTCGGGCGATAGCAGGTACCGCAGTAGATACTCGTTTAGCAGGCTTCAATAGCAGGCCAGACAGGCCGCTTCTGGCTTGTTTTGTTCTTTTCATTCCGATTGTAACGAGTGTAATGGCTCCGTAATCTGCCCCTTGCATTAGCAAACAATCGAACCCATAGTTGGAATGTGCCGGCTTCCCCTAGCTCATTATTTAACTATGCGAACACTCATCCTACTTACTCTTCTTTCCATAGGAACAAGCAGCGTTCCTGCACTTGCTCAAACTGGTTTTGACCCCCGAGTTATTGTCTTTGGAGATGAACGAGAAAAAATTGAAAATACACCTATAGAGCAGCGGCCAAATCGACCACTGCATTTCTATGGCAACACCATACGACGCAGACACTACCGAAATATGTCGCAGCCTAGTCGTTCGCGATCAAGCCGACGAACAAATCAGTCTAGTTCGAGTCGAACCACACGAGCTAGATAGTGAATCCGAAATTCAATGCCGCTAGCCAGTTCAATACATCGGTAGCGGCTTCGCACTCGGTCTCCGAGAATGAATTGACGGCCGTTCTGCAGTTGAAAACAAGCACCTGCCTCGAGTTGCTCAACGTGCACACAGTTATCGACAACCTGGTCATACTGCGATAAAGCCAGTGTGAGCAATCGATCACTGCACGTTGCAGCTCGGGGGTGTTGCGAAGACGCTGCTAGAGCGACACAAAGATCGCCAGGAATCATCGACTCTTCAATCACTGGCCTTACAATCGCCGCGAACTCTTTCTTCCATTCTGGACCATGCGGCCTCGGTTTCTTGTTTCTCCCGGCATGGCTGGCAGCGACTCGAAGGTGTGCTAGCTCATGGAGCAATGTAATAAGAAACGAATAGATATTGAGATCTTCGTTTACTGTGATCTGGTGACAGCACTCATCCAGACGCGGTGGGCGGTAGTCACCGAGCTTCGTCGCTCGATGCGGCACAACTCGCACCACCACTGGATATTCCAGCAGAAGATCCAAAACATACTTCCATGCACTGGGTGGGAGATACTTTCTGACCGTCTCGTAACCCGTTTCCGAAAGTGGCAAAGATGCTAGCTGAACATTCATGTGTCCTACTTTTAGTTACCTGGTTGTTTCGCTCTCCCTTTTTCTTCCTGCCATGGCAGTCGACCTTCCACTTCCATCTGAAGGGCCAGACTAAGGAACGTACGAATAATCACAATAAGCCCAAGGACCAGAACACTCTCAAGTGTGGGAGTAACCGCTACCGTCCGGATAATGTCAGCAGCAACCAGGAACTCAAGCCCTAGAAGAATACCTCTTCCAAGATCTTGCCGAAATTGCTTGTATTTACCCATCGGTGCAGAATTGTGTGTAAGAAGTCGGATCCCAGCTATGGCAACACCAGCTACCACAACAAGAACACCCGCAGCATCGATCACAAGACCTACTTGCTCAACGACAGTTCTGAACATTTCAATACTCATGAATCAGTCCTTTAGACATTTCAGAGGTAATCAGTCTCACTCAGGCATTGGTAGGTAACGATGCAATTCTTGCAATGAGTGTTGCGGGAAGGAGAATACCGCAGAGCCCTTCAAAAGTGGCTATTGTCAGTGAAAATGACCCGACAGGAACAAGATCACTATATCCGGCAGTTGTAAGCGTCGCATAGGAAAACCAGATGAAATCAACCCAGCGAATATTTCGAACGCCTTCAAACTCAAGCGGGAGTTGGTAGTGACCAAATCCATGGCCATGCAAAAGTCCATGAATTCCAGCAAAAATAATGCCGATCATGACAAAGCTGGCGGCTCCACAATAAATCCTCTGGGCGCCAGCAACACCTACTTTAAATGCTTGACGAATACACAGATAGGCACAGAAAAGCTTAACAAACAAAAAGATTAATAACGGTACCGTTCGCATGCCTGTATTTACTTCACCCTGAGTGAAAAGGATCCACAAACAAGCAAACAAACTAAGGCTTGCGAGCAGATAGGTAAGACGTTGGTATCCGAGTGACCATACTGTCGCGATAGATACAGAAAGACTAAATATCACAAATATTGTTGGAGTTCGATCCTGCCCCGCGTCAAAAATAGGGACGGATCCTAGAACCAGGATTTGACCAAGAAAAATAAGTGATCCGTGTCGATGAATACGAGCCTGACGCTCAGGTAGTGCTGAATTATCGTTTGGCTTACCAAACACATTCTGCTGCTTCATCAAACCATAACGCCATATTTTCACTAGAAATTCCTCTATGAACTTGCCTGCTCACTTACCAAGAACATGCTGAGATACGGGTCACTTCTTTTTTTAGTTATTTTGCTGCTCGGCACATTCCCATCAAACATGTATAGTCTACCTCATCCAAGAAAATAGCACCGCATGGCAACAAGTCTCCTTCTTCTTCTTGACGACATCGCAAGCGTTCTCGATGACGTCGCACTCATGACAAAAGCTGCTGTTAAGAAAACAGCGGGTGTTTTGGGCGATGACCTCGCCTTGAATGCAAAGCAGATCACCGGGACGCCAGCAGACCGCGAACTACCTGTAGTCTTCAAAGTTGCGACCGGCTCCCTTGCCAATAAGGGAATACTTGTGCCTGCAGCCCTCATGCTCAACTGGTTTGTGCCTGATGTAATCACTCCGTTACTTATACTTGGAGGCGCTTTTCTCTGCTTCGAGGGAGCCGAGAAAGTGCTTCACAGATTCATTCATCAGGGAAACTCAAATCACAGCGACGGCAGCCTACCTAACCAGACCAAAAACACCGATCTCGCACAAACTGAAGCGAGCCGAATACGCGGAGCCATTCGTACTGACTTTATACTTTCCGCCGAAATTATTGTCATCACACTTGGGGTTGTTGCTGACAAACCATTCTTCACGCAGCTAAGTGTTCTCGTTGCTATTGCACTACTGATGACAGTTGGCGTCTACGGATTGGTTGCAGGAATCGTTAAGCTTGATGACGTTGGCATCTTACTCTTACAACAGCCAAACTCTTCTGGACAGATGATCGGCCGGGCCATAATTCGCGTCACACCGTGGATAATGCGTTTCCTAACAGTTGCCGGAACAGCCGCAATGTTTCTTGTGGGTGGCGGTATCGTACTACATGGCATCCCAACGCTCCACCACGCCATCGAGCATGAAATTAAAGCATCCGCACCGAATACAGTTTCACTTCTTATGATGCTTGCTAATGGCATCTGTGGTATCTGCACGGGGGTTCTCGTGCTCACTGTTGTCAATGCAACAAAGACACTTCGGACAAAGTTCATGTAGTGAACCACCCTGAACCTGCTGCAAAGGAGGCAGGCTCAGGGTTCAGATTACTGCAGCCACTGAGGGCACTACTTTTCTGGTGAATTTACGAGTCACTCTTCGCGTCAGGATTTTCAACCCGAACGAGAAGGTATGTTTTCGAATCACCATCTTGAAAATGGACGAGTACCTGGGTCTCGTTCATTGTCAGATTCTGGACACCTGTTTCTACAATAGGTGATGTTTTTCCTGAGAACGTCCACGCCGCACGTTGAGATTCACCGTCTACCATTCCTTCAAGACTCGCGGTATCTCCCGTCTCTTTATTCTGGTACGTCCCAGCAATCACGCCGTCTTTTCTCACTGCGAGTTGCATAAACATGGTCGGTGTTGCCGAGGAATCGCCTTCTTGTGCCACAGCAAAAACACCTAAAGGCAGCCATTCATCACCCGATGCATCAGAGGATTCAGTTTCTTCATCAGGAACACTCAGAGCAATCTCTTCGGCTTGCTGGGCATATTCTTCTGCTGGTACAGCCTCACCGTTGTACATAACAGATGAACCGTCGTAGTAGCTTCCACCACCTGACCCATAATCGTAATAACGACCTTCGCCCCAGTTCCAGGGCATAACGGCCGACACAGTCCTAAACCCAGCCCAACTCCAGAAGATTGGATTTTTATCGAAATAATAATGGCCAGTTTGCAGTCCTGACCAAAAATCCTGATGAAGATCACTGTCGTACGCTGAATTCAGCTGTGTACGAATGGTGTCCGCTTGCGCACCAAGGTTTTGTTGCCGAGTAGTCCGGCGATCAGAACGACCCGAAGCCAGATCTGTACGAACATCTCCCCTATTTTCAACACGAACCGTTTGCCGGTCTCCCCGTCCAGAAACCCGATCCTGTCGATTGTCTGACGCAAAGTTTCGGTTTTCACCCCGGCTGCCCCTCACATCAGAACGAGCATCGGTTCGATTTGAGATTGCATCTGCGCGAGCATCAGCAACGTTCTTTGGCGAGGTGGATGCAGCAGCGGCGGCTCCACTGCCTTTATTATTCAGGAATTCCGATACTGCTGAACCTGATGTTGTTTTTGCTGCATCGACGCGTGACTTTGCCGTGCTGGCTGCAGCACCGGCGCCACCGGATGCTTTCAGAAAGTCTTGAACCTGCCCTTGGGTAGGCCGACTACCAGCTCGATCCTTCATCGCCCCTGATGCTTTCCCGGAAAGTCCGCCAGCTGAAGCCTTGCTGGCCGCGCCCGATCGATTTCCTGACGGCTTTGAGGGCAGATTTTTTCGAATATCACTGCTCGGAGAGGGCCGTGATCCTGCTGCTGGTTTGGCAGAGGGTGAAGGCCGACTAGGCGCTGGTTTGGCAGAGGGTGAAGGCCGGCTAGGCGCCGGTCTCGCGGAGGGTGAGGGTCGACTCGGTGCACTTGGACGAGATCCGCCCGAGGGTCGGGCCCCACCACCGGGACGTCCACCACCGGGACGAGCAAAAAGATCGACAGGCTGGCAGACCAGCACAACGAGAGAAGCGACAAGAACAGTTCCAACCCGCGTATGCATCTTCATTTCTAATACCCTCTCCACGTTATGTAATCGTATATTCTCAATTTTCAGTGACTAGCAAAAACCTTATTCCAATCATTCTTCATATCAACGACAACCCAGCCTCGCTTTGGAGCCTCTTCAAGAGCAGTTATCAATTTCCCACTGAGTGGCGGTTTCTTGTCGTACTCATATTCCCGGACTTTATCAGTATGGTGAATAATCACACCAAGACTCGTATACGGATTGTCAATCGTTGTGTATTCGAGCATTGACTGATCACCATCTGAATTCCCAAAGCATGCAATCGGACGTCTCCCAAGTTGTTGGTAAATCCGCACAGACTTCCCGACTTTATCATTGATGTACAGGTTTGTTGCTTGTTTCACAAAAGTCGGTACGTCATTCTGTAATTCAAACACCACATCAGCACTTGAGCCAAGAACCCATTCTGGTGATACACCGTAGACATCTTCAGAGAACTGCCTCATGAAGTCGACACCACCACCAGAAACGATAGCAACCTGAAAGCCTTTCGAACGAAGAAGACCGAACACTTCTTGCATCGGCTGGTATGTTGCTTCTCCATATGACGTGCCACGTAGTGGATATTTGGCTGTTGCGAACCATGATTTCACACGCTTCGAAAACTCATCGCTTGTCATCCCAGAATGAGTCAGTGCCATGATCTCCATAAAGCCATCATGTTTCTCTCCAGCAAACAGAGCCTTGAAGTCTCCTTCGAGCGCTGCCTTGATCATCGGATTTTTTGCCAATTCAGGTTGCTCAGTGGCCAACCGCTTCACCTCATCAAGAACGAAAGCAATCTGAAAAGGCATCGGACACTCTGGCCAGAGCGTTCCGTCATTGTCAAAAACAGCCAGACGATTCTGCTCTGGAACAAAGTCTTTCCCGTTGGGCGTACTGACTCTTTCGACAAAATCAAGTATCGCTTGCTTTGGTGCAGTTTCAGCCCATGACGGCAAAAGGTCTTCTGCCTGAGTGACAGACATGAGCACCAGCGAGCACAAAAACAATCGTATGGCCATTAGAAACCGTTCCTTTTCTGCATTCATTTGACTTACTGCCTTCCAAACATAGCTCGTACGGCATCCTTTGGATCGACAACCTGTCCCTCGTCTTCACCCTCCGCAATAGAGAGTTGAACGCCCTTCACTTCGCCATTGAAGTGATTTCCAACAGGGCCGTAATCAGGTGAAACAGGAGCACCTGAATCTTCACCAACATCCAAGCCATCATCGGCTGAGAAGATATTAGAGAGGGTTGCTTCTACTTTGCCTTGAGCAACCTCATTACCATCAACAAACAGACTTACTGTACCGCCCTTGCCCAGCCCTTCACCTTCGTAAGCAAACTCCATGCGAACCTGATGCTGGCCAGGACTGAGTTTCTCTTTTGACGTCACAAAAGTATTCCCAAAGCCACCATAGTTGTAGCAATACTTCAACTTGCCTTCGTGAGCGTAAAGAGACCAGCCACCGATATTCGCACCTTGGCAGATAATGACTCCTGTCGCATCACCCTCAGGGACAACGATACCAGCGGTCACTGCGTGCGACTTGTTCTTAATACTCAAGACACAGTTTTCAAGGAGTCGTCCCATACCGGGAAACAACACCTGTGTTGTTCCTTTCACTAACACAGGACGACCCGCTGTATCAGGATTCAACTTTTCAAAAACACGATCATCAAGCGGTAATACCTTGTATCTCGCGGCCTCGATCAGAAAAAGCCTCTGCAATTCATGGAGTTTTTCCGGCATCTTCTCTGCGAGATTTTCTGATTGAGTCCAGTCTGTGTCGGCATACAACTCCCATTTATCGTCATCAAAAGCAGGCAACTTTTCCGTTGGAGCCGCCCAAGGAGTCCGATGCTTCGTGACTGCAGTCCAACCGTCGTGGTAAATGCCACGATTACAAAGAATTTCAAAGTACTGCGTACCGTGACGCTCCTTGGCCTGTGAATCATCAAAGGTGTAATTCATACTCACACCCTCTATTGGATCCTGCTCAACACCATTCACAAAACGAGGCTGGGGGAGATTCGCTGCATCTAGAACAGTCGGAGCAACATCAATCACATGACAGAATTGCGATCGTATTTCACCTTTCGATTTGATACCCGCTGGCCAATGCACAACGGTTCCATTACGTGTGCCACCCCAATGCGAGGCAACCTGCTTAGTCCACTGATAAGGCGTATTCATGGCACATGCCCAACCAACAGCATAGTGGTTATAAGAGTCTGGTCCGCCAAGCTCATCCATTCTCTTCGTCAGGTATTCTTCTGTTTCAAGATCCTGAATACCATTGAAGTAACTCATTTCATTGAAACACCCGTTGAGACCACCTTCTGCTGATGCGCCATTATCACCGACGATGTAGTAGATAAGCGTGTTGTCAAGAATCTGAAGTTTTTCAAGGGAATCCACAATGCGACCAATGTGGTGGTCGGTGTACTCAACAAAGCCTGCATAGACTTCCATTTCACGCGCAAGAACTGGCCTGAAATTTTCGGGAATATCTTTCCAACGTGGCGTCTCTGAATTCTCTGCAGTGAGAACTGCATCTGAAGGGATCACACCAAGTGATTTCTGCCGCGCAAAGATTTTTTCCCGGATCGCGTCGTATCCTTCATCAAACTGACCGGCGTACTTGTCAGCCCAGTCTTTTGGCACGTGGTGAGGGGCATGTGCCGCGCCTGGTGCGAAGTACATAAAGAATGGCTTATCCGGGGCGAGCGACTTCTGCTGCCCGATCCACTTGATAGCCTTGGAAGCCATATCTTCCATGAAGTGATAGCCTTCTTCTGGTGTCTTTTTGTTTTCAACCGGAGTAGTGCCTTCATAGAGAGTTGGGTACCACTGGTTCGCTTCACCACCGATGAACCCATAAAAGTATTCGAATCCACCACCTCCAGTTGGCCATGCGTCAAAGGGTCCAACAGGACTTGCCTGCCAAACCGGCACTTCATGACACTTTCCGAACTGTGCTGTGCAGTAGCCATTGAGTTTCAATGTCATAGCAAGTGGTGACATTGAATTTGGCAGAACAGATGAATAGCCAGGCGCGCCAGTTGCCAATTCCGTAATTGCCGCCATACCTGCCGAATGATGGTTGCGTCCGGTCAAAAGAGCCTGCCGGGTTGGAGAACAGAGTGCAGTTGTATGAAATCGGTTGTATTTCAATCCGCTGGCAGCCAATCGGTCGAGCGTTGGCATCTTACATGGACCGCCAAACGCACTCGATGCACCAAAGCCAACATCATCAAGTAACACGATGAGTACATTTGGTGATCCTTCAGGAGGCCGAACCTGTGGAATTGCAGGGAACACAGCGTCCGGGTCTTTTGCGTCATACACAACAAGATCCGGTCGAGCAGTATTCGGCATTGGCAGCACGGTTCTGTCTGCCTCAGACTCGGTAGCGCGAACACTCGGTATAGTAGCTAGCACGATTGCTAATGCAGCGACTGTTACACGTCCAAAAGAATCCAAACCAAACACTGCTGATACACCAGTTTCCTCACGGTCCATTCCTACGTCTCCTAATTATTATCACGCGGTTCATATCAACTTTACTGAAAACCTTTAAATCCCAGTATATATTCGCTCAAACAGATAGCACTATGCAATTTGCGCATAGTGTCTGACTCTGGTATTCACAGTCTCTGGCATTCACAGTGATTTTCATCACTTACTACGAATTTTTTCCTGTCAAGCATAATGATTACGGAATCTGGGCACGGCCCGACGAAAAGACCGGGCCCTCTGGCTCACGTGGCAATGTGTGCTGCCATTGCAAGATTTTTGTTTTCAGCAAGCCAA
>JBDOMQ010000373.1:0-2908 GCA_039831725.1 Pirellulales bacterium | reverse complement strand
TAAGAGCAATCGCACCGTCTGCATCGGCGATCAAGACATTCGCTGAGACTGTTCCAGCTCCTGCACCGATGCTGCCGCCTGTTGACTTCAAGGTCACGTCATTAAAGACTGCGTCTCCCGCTGTGCCATCGTCAGCAAGGATACCGTCGTCACCTACTGCGAAACTGCCAACATTCTCAATGACAATGTTCCCACTGAATGTCTTCGCTGAGAGCTGATTTGCAACAGTTTTTAGATCAATGTCACCGGCACCACGAAGATCTACTAAAAGACTGTCTCCTATGATCGTGAGCCCACCATCTACAAGGCTTCCTGATTCCAAGACAAGCGTGACATCTGAATCGGCAACGATTCCGTCTCCTACAAGCTCAAGGCCATTTGTTTCGATCACCGAAACGTAGCCAGACTCAGATATCGCTGAGAGTGTGGTGACATCGGTCAAAACATCGATGTCATTTGTTGCCGTTACCGCCAATGTATTTGCTGTGATGGCCCCCTGCCCTAAGACCATACTGCCGTCTATGACAATCTCGACGTCATCAGCAGTAAGGCCTGTTGCTGCAATCGTAACATCACCGACCTGGTCCAACTTCACGCTCCCGGCAGTGCCCTCGACAACGAGAGAACCTGCAGCAGTTGCTAAATCAATATCACCGTTTGTTACAAATCGTACCTGACCACCACCTGCCACCGTGCCATGATTCATCCAATCAAGCGCATTCTTTGCATTGAGCAAACCGCCGGTGAGCGTTCGGCCTGTAAGGCTTGGAATCGGAACTGCAGAACCAAGAATCGCTGCTTTTAATTGAGAGACAGTTGCCTGCGGGTAGGCAGCTGAAAGAAGTGCAGCAACACCCGACACATGCGGAGCTGCCATGGATGTCCCCTGAAAAGCTGCATAGCCATTTCCTGGAATCGTTGACAAAATCTCAACACCTGGTGCCCCAATATCAACTGTTGTTCGGCCATAATGTGAAAACCCAGCCATATTGTTATTTCGATTTGTTGCTGCAACCGAGATGAGACCAGGTACGTCATAGTTTGTTGGATAGAACGGGATCACATCGTTATTGTTTGAAAAATTACCAGCAGCAGCGACGAAAAGAATATTCGCATCAACACCCGCTACGATTGCATCGGCAAGCGCCTGATTATAACCACCCCCACCCCAGCTATTATTCGTTGCAGCGACATTGATGTCATAATCCCGCTTCATCATTGTGGCGTAGTTTATTGCACCAATAGCACCTGATGTGGATCCACCAAACGGGCCAAGAAAACGCAACGCCATAAGCGAGGCTTCCCACGCAACGCCGACGATTCCCATGTCGTTATTGCCCTGGGCTCCGATTGTTCCCGCGACGTGAGTGCCGTGGCCGCCAGTGTCCATCGGGTCGTTATCATTACTATAAAAATCCCACCCATAAACATCATCGACGAAACCATTCCCGTCATTATCAATGCCGTCACCAGGTATCTCACCGGGGTTCACCCACATATTGTCGATTAGGTCTGGGTGCGTGTAATCCACACCGGTATCAATGACACCAATAACGACATCTTCTGAACCGACTGTAAATTCCCAAGCCTCCTCTGCATCAATGTCTGAATCAAGAACGCCACCATCTTGGCCATAATTTTCCAGCCCCCAAAGTGAACCATCCGCATAGAACGGATCACTAGGGATTCTCTGTGATTCAATAACAAAGTCAGGCATGGCAGCAAGCAGCCCTGCTCTGGTGGCCAACCATGCTGTCACATCCTCTTCCAATGCACCGGGTGCATACAAAGCGTAGTAGCCTTCACCAAGTGGCGAGACCTGCCAAAGGGATGTTGCTGGAAGCTCAGCCAAAGAAATTATTACTTCTGATGGTGTGATGATTGCATCGTCTACCGTGACAACCCATCGGTCTTGTAGAGCTTGAACCGTTTGTCCCTGCCACGATACCTGAGCCACTGTCTGGCTCACCGGAAGAGTTGATGGCTGAACACGGTTGGCTGAGAGCGTATCGTTCGTACCAAAACCACCACCACCAATGCCCACAAAGACATCGGCTGCCTGTGTTTCATACGACTTGATGCCTGCTTGTGCAGTTAGAGTGACACCAAAGTTTTCAACATGAGCACCAGCAGTTACACCTCCATACCCAATAAGTAATTCACCAGTACCAGCATTCTCAACGGCAACTGAACCACTCTGGGCGAAAGCACGGGCGAGTTTTACATCGGTATCACGATTGAATGTCAGACCAAGGTTTCCAGTGCCCGTATATTCAACAGCATACTCATCAACATTATCGAATTCAGATAGATCAATGCCAGCTGGTGCACTTCCCGCAGACAGATTTAAAAAGTCGGTGGTCAATGTAGAGCCGCTTGCAAAACCAACCTCTTGTGTTGACACAAGAGAAACTGATTTCAACTCACCTGACCCAGACGTAAAAATATTTCCTTGAACATCAATGTCGCCGACGCTCTGAACAAGGACAGAACCAGATAACCCCGTGACTTCGACTGCACCAACAGTGATTTCAGAACCCGGCACGGTACTCGACACGCTAAGATGCTGTTCGACTTTGCCCGTCACACTGACTGGACTATTCGTCTCTCCACTTACCTCGAGGTAGGCATGTCGTGCTGACAGAACATCAGCTGTATCAACATCAAGCACAATGGGTTGATCAAGGGCCGCAATCTGTTCGCCTGCCGTCATTTCGACAAACGCACCCTGGATAAGTGATGGATCACTCGGATTGCCTGGTGATGTAAAGTCGTCGGAATTGAGGTATTCAATGTTGTCTTCTGCCGTAAGAAAGAGTCCGCCCTCTGTCGTAAGCCGCCACAACTGAAGATCACCTTCTTGAGCCTCAAGAGTAATGTCGTGATTCTGCTGCGACTCAACCTGAGT
>JBDOMQ010000154.1:0-2941 GCA_039831725.1 Pirellulales bacterium | reverse complement strand
GCAATCGCGTTGGAATCATTGAATATGGACAACTTCTTGCCCAAGGTGACGTAACAGATCTTCTTACCCAAGTTCGGGGCCGACCTGTCGTCTGTATTGAAGTGAAAGGTGACCCAGAGAAATCAGCTCGCCTTCTCGAAGATTGTCCGGGCACTGCTGAGGTCAATGTTCTGAACGGTACGATTCACGTAACGCTCGAAGACCGTTCGGTTGACACATCGCTTCTTCCCGCCGCGATCGTTGCAAGTGGTGAACGGCTACTCGGAATGAGGGAAGAGGAAATAAATCTAGAAACTGCATTCCTCGAACTGACAAAGGGCTCCCTCGGCAAGCAGCCAGATGATGCCCCGCAAGGCTGGGGCAAGCTGCAAGACGGACACTCAGCGTAAAATCATGCGTCGGAACTTTCTTTACACTGTTTTTCTTTTTTGTGGGCTGCTCGCCATGCCCAGCAGTGGATTTGCCCCGCCAGCCGAAGCAAATCAGCCCCAACCATCTGCACCTCAAAGAAACCTCTCTGCTGACCGGTACACAAACGCTCGGGAGCGAATGGTTCGTGAAGACATAGCCGCGAGTGGAGTTACTGACACCCGGGTCCTTGAAAGCATGCGACTGACGCCGCGCCACGAGTTTGTTGCCGCTTCCCACCGGCCACTCGCATACTTCGACATGTCTTTACCTATCGGAGAACGCCAGACCATCTCTGGCCCTTTTGTCGTGGCCTATATGACCGAACAACTCGATCCCAAACCTACCGACAGAGTGCTCGAGATTGGCACAGGAAGCGGATACCAAGCCGCAATCTTGTCACCCCTCGTGGGTACAGTTTACTCGATTGAAATACATGAGGCTCTTGGACGGCGGGCACGCTCCACACTCCATCGTCTTGGTTACAAAAATGTCATAACAAAGATTGGTGATGGATTTATGGGCTGGGAAGAGAAGGGCCCTTTCGACAAAATTATTGTTACATGCTCCCCTGAAGAAATTCCGTTACCACTTATTGATCAACTTGTTGAAAACGGCATTATGATCATTCCGGTCGGTGAGCGATACGAACAAACATTAGTGCGACTCCAGAAAAGAGCAGGGAAGCTTGAGCGGACAGATCTCGTCCCCAGCTTATTCGTTCCCATGACAGGACAAGCCGAGGAACAGCGCGAGGTACTTCCAAATGGAGCGAAACCGCGTTTAGCCAACCCAAGCTTTGAAGAGTGTTTGCCAAAT
The DNA here is from genome assembly GCA_039831725.1 of Pirellulales bacterium. Classification (GTDB taxonomy): domain Bacteria; phylum Planctomycetota; class Planctomycetia; order Pirellulales; family UBA1268; genus UBA1268. The sequence continues at coordinate 1,714 of JBDOMQ010000154.1, read as the reverse complement.
AGCGAAACACCGACAGCCTGGTATTACGGCCGACAAGAGGCCCTCATCGAAAACAACAACTCACCAGATGGCCAAAGGCATCTCCTGCTCACCAACAATCAGCCAGGGCGACCATCGCACATCTTTCAAGGGTTTCCTGTGGACGGCCGCTCTGTACGTGAACTAAAGATCTCGTACCACGTGCGAGTGCGTGGGCTTGGCAGTGGCCGAGCACCCACAGAGAAACCAGGCGTAGCAATCAGATTTTTTGATGAGCGACGAACCCGTTCCACTCGGCTTGTTGCTCCACTAAGAGTCTTGACCAGTGACTGGGGCATGATTACGAGCTCTATTTTGGTTCCCACATGGTCACGAGAAGCAATTCTGCAAGTTGGACTCATGGGTGCTACGGGTCAGATTGAATTTGATCAAATCCAGGTCAGTTCTGACGAAAGGTTATAAGATACGGGAAAAAATCGGGGAAATCGTCTTTTCCGGCAGGGAGGGAGGCACGAGAAAGCTGCTGGGAATGCCGGCTAGACATCACCAACTCCCCTCAATCACTATTTTTTACCCTGCCTTCTTGCTTTGCCCAGCCGTCAAACTATTCTAAGGGGGTCCGGTTATCCTGCTTTTGGCTTGTTCGCATCCCGATCCGCCGAAGCAGACGTTATTCCTTTCAACTCGCCGTGGAGATTGCCCTACATGCTGGCTCACCGATTCATCCGTTCGGTCGGATTTTTCACCGTTCTTTCAATAGTGGCGTCTGCCTGCTGTGATGTACAGGCTGGCTGGAACCACCGTTACACTGCTGCGTATGGTTCCTCCGGTGGTTCAAGCAGCAGTGGCGGAAGCAGTTCATCCGGTGGCTCATCGTCATCCTATGGTGGCTCATCGTCTTCTTATGGCGGAAGCAGTTCATCAGGTGGCTACAGAATGACTCACTGGGAACGCAAGGCTGCTCGACGTGCATACCGACACGCTTCACGTTCAAGCTACGGTTCAAGCTACGGTAGTTCAGGCGGAAGCCACTCTGCCTTCTATGGCAGTTCTGGTGGATCTAGCTCCAGCGGTGGAAGCTCTGGTGGCTCGTACGGATACTATGGATACAGCTATGGCTACGCTGCCCCGGCAGCGAGTGTCGGCTACTCGTCAATGTCTCCCATCACATCCAGCATGCCTGTCGATGCCTATCGCGTCATTACAGACGAGCCTGTTGGTGATGTCGCCGGAGATTCTGGCGAAGAAGTTCAGACACCAGCACCAAGCGACTCGACAGAATTCGTTCCTAAGGATGGTGTTCTTCTACTTGTTTCCGTGCCGAACGAAGCAAAAGTGCTTGTGAATGGTTCTGAGACAACATCGACAGGAAGCCTCCGCCGGTTTGTTTCACGCGGCCTACAAGAAGGTGCGACATACGACTACACCGTCACGATGGTGGTCAATGATGAAGAAAACCCTGTTGAAGAGACTCGAGTAATAAGCGTAGTGGCTGGTGAACTCAGCAAGATTTCTTTCGAAGAATCATTGCAGCTGACAACAAGCCTTACTGTTCATGTTCCAGAAGAATCAACCGTATGGCTTGCAGGCAATATGACTGATTCAACAGGAACAACTCGAACGTTTGAGACGTCTGCCTTGCCAACAGGATCCGCGTGGGAGAGCTACGAAATTCGGGTTGTGACCAAGCATGCCGGTAAAGAGCACACCGTATCAAAAGTCATTGATCTCGCCG
>JBDOMQ010000300.1:0-2953 GCA_039831725.1 Pirellulales bacterium | reverse complement strand
CGAGTCTCCGTAGCAGTGATGAGTGAAAGCTTTTCACGTCTTCTTTGTTCTTAGTTTATGCACGAGTGTTCTTCACTGATATAAACCGCGTGTCGTGCAGCGAAAACGTCCTATAATTCATTGACGTAAGATGTTCTTTGGAAAGGACATGTTCTTTCAGTGAATACACGTGTTGTGTAAAGATCCGCACCCGCCCGTTTGATTTGACAGCATGAAAACGAAGATAAGCATTCCACGGCCACACACCACGTGGATTCTCCTGGTTGCCATTGTCTGTGTTGTTGGATGGGCTCTCCCTGTTCTGGCAGAAATAGAAGTCAGTGCGAAACAGAAAGATGTTCCCGCACATATTCAGAATTTTCTGCAGACGACTTGTGTTGATTGCCATGATGGTCCTGAAGGAGAGGCCGGCTTTGATATAAGTGCCGTTTTGTCAAACGGGATCGATCTCCAGGACACAAAACGTGATCAACCGTGGGTGAGAATTATTGACCGAGTCGTGTCGGGTGAAATGCCACCACGTGAAGCAGACCAACCGAACACAAAAGATCGTAGCGAGTTTGTGCTACAAACGAGTCAGTGGTTGCAAAAACTTCAGAAGCAGCGTGATCGTACCTATGGTCGTGTACGTGCTCGTCGATTAACACGACTGCAGGTCGAGCGTTCGTTACATGAAATTTTGGGGATCGATATTCCATTGGCCGACCAATTACCCGATGAGGGTCGCCCTCGTGGTTTTACAACAGTTGCTGAATATCAGACAATGTCCCATCACCATCTTGCCAGACACCTTGCTGTGGTGGATGAGTCGCTCGATGAAGCCTTTCGTCGTGCACTTGACCCAGTAGAGGAGTGCTCTAGAGATCTCGAGCCGCAAGCTATAGCACGCTCAAATCCAAGAAGACGTTGTCGTGAGCCTGAGATACTGAAAGGGCAGGCTGTTGTTTGGTCATCAACAATGGCGTACTACGGAAGGATTCCTGCCACAACTGCACCAGTTGATGGCTGGTATCAATTTCGTGTTTCCTGCTCAGGAATCAATGTGCCTAAGGGAACTGGTATCTGGACGGCAGTCCACTCGGGACCGTGTATTTCAACGGCGCCTATTCTGACTGCAGTAAATGCTTTCCAAGTCGGTGAAACTCCAACAACAGTGGAATTCGAGACATGGTTGCCGAGAGGCCATATGCTTGAAATCAGGCCGCAAGATAGCATGATCAAACGGGCGAGGTTTAAAGGTGGGCAAGTTGGTGTAGGCGAGGGAGAGCCCCAAAAAGTTCCGGGTGTGGGCATCGACAGAATTGAGATGCAGCAGGTACATCGTTATTCAGCGACGGATGTCCAGAGAAAGTTATTCGGTTCGATGCAGCTTGATGCTGATGACAAAACCCCTAACCAATTGAAGCCACTGCCCCAGAAACCAAGGAAAGAACTTGCTGATCTCATTCATGCTTTTGCTTGTAGAGCTTTTCGTCGAGGTGTGAAAAAGGAAGCGGTTGCCAATGCTGTAACCCTTGCCTCCAACCTACTTTCAGAAGGTCATTCATTCTCTGAGTCATTGCGTGCCGGTTATCGGACTGTTCTCTGTAGTCCAGAATTCTTGTATTTTGCGGAGCAGCCTGGGCTGCTCCGTGATGATGAGATTGCTAGCCGTCTGAGCTACTTTCTAACTGGAGGACCGCCCGATAAGGCACTTCTGGATCTTGCTAGGAAAAAGGAATTATCAGACGCACGTGTGCGTCAGCAGCAGGTTGATCGTTTACTTGGAATTGAACCAAAAAAAAGTGTTCATCAAGTTGGACGAGATGCCCCCTCAATGCAGTTTATCAAAGACTTTTCAGCAGAATGGCTTGATCTTGATCAAGTTGATTTCACACAACCGGATCGAAAGTTATATCGCCAATACGATCCTATCGTTCGAATGGCAATGCTTGATGAGACACATCAATTTCTTGAGGATATGGTGTTGGAAGATCGGCCAATCAAGAATCTGGTGGCAGCTGACTACACCTATTTAAATAGTCGACTCTGTCGGTACTACAAGATTTTTCCGGGGGTAGAGCAAGGAATGCAAAGAATCAATCTCTCAGAAGACTCACATCGTGGTGGCTTATTAACCCAAGGGGCAATCCTCAAAGTGACAGCGAATGGAAGCACAACATCACCGGTTGTTCGAGGTGCCTGGGTGGCCGAGCGTCTTTTAGGTCTTAAGATTCCGCCGCCACCGGCTGGCGTGTCTGCTATTGAACCTGATATTCGGGGAGCTACTACAATTCGAGAACAGCTTGCGAAGCATCGTGACGATGAGTCATGTGCCAGTTGTCATCGCCAGATGGATCCATTTGGTTTTGCTCTTGAATCATTTGATCCAGCAGGACTATGGAGAAGTCACTATCTGGCGGTTAAAAAAGGCAAGACCAAACTTGGATCCAAGATCGAATCAGAGGGTCAGTTGCCGAATGGGCAGCATTTTTCAGACGTCGATGAATTGAAGCAACTGCTTGCGTCAGAGCCCGAAAAGATCGCGAAAGGTGTGGTGTCGCATCTTCTTGTCTACGGAACAGGTGGGGAATTATCGTTCTCGGATCGCCGTACAGTCGATCAAATCGTTGCTAGTGCTCAAAATTCGGAGTATGGATTCCGGTCTCTCTTAAAAGCTATCGTCACGAGCCCGCTTTTTGTTGAAAAATAGGGGTGTAGGCTGCTTTGATTCGGGAAGGGCATAACATGTTACAAGAAGACGACATGGTGCAATGCCTAGCGTTCAGGCGGAAAAATCGTGTGTCCCCAAATGAACAATAAGAACAGCATGTAGTAGGAGAATGAAAGTGACATTGCGGGCCAATTTTGATTTTCAGCAACGACTTCATCGACGCACGCTTCTCAAAGGTGCGGGTGTTTCGATGGCGATGCCATGGCTCTCGGCAATGGATTCGACGTTTGGTGCCTCAAC
>JBDOMQ010000083.1:0-14498 GCA_039831725.1 Pirellulales bacterium | reverse complement strand
GAGAGGACATCAGACGACACATAGCTGATTTGCTCGCTCTTGATATGAATCAGGTCTGGATTAAGGCCAAAACAGGTGAAGCTGTTGGACCGATTGGTGAAGAGCGAGCAATTGCTGCAGAATGCATCGTATTGCTTGAAAAACAGGCGGCATTCAACAAAACCTAAAGACATTGTAGATTTTTGAAACACTAGGGAGCCACACTGAAATATGGCGGAAACAACTCAATCCACTCATAGCTTTCCGAACATCGAACTTTACAACACATTAAGTCACCAGAAAGAGCACTTCAAAACGGTTGTTCCTGGCAAAGTCGGCATGTATCTCTGCGGACCAACCGTCTACAAGCCGAGTCATATAGGACACATGGTTGGTCCAGTTATCTTCGACACAATCAAAAGACATCTCGTCTATTCAGGATGGGAAGTCACGTGGGTCGTCAATATTACGGATGTTGACGACAAACTCATTGCTGAAAGTAACAACCGCGGCACGTCGATGGCCGCTCTGGCCGAGGAAATGACTACCGACTATCTGGATAACTTATCCGCACTGGGAGTCGACGGCATCGATGCCATGCCAAAGGCAACTGACCACATTGAAGGAATTATTCAGTTCATTGCAGGCCTCGTTGAAAAAGATTTTGCCTATCCTGCAGATGGTGATGTCTATTTCGATGTGGCCAAAGATGCAGATTACGGAAAGCTAACAAACCGTTCACTCGAAAAAACCCAGGGGGAAGGTGGAGCTACTGCTGCAAGAAAGCGGTCGGCTGCGGACTTTGCACTTTGGAAAAAAGCAAAGTCCGGTGAGCCTTCCTGGGAAAGTCCATGGGGGCCAGGACGACCCGGCTGGCATATTGAGTGCTCGGCAATGAGTGAAGCCATTCTTGGAAGCCATTTTGATATTCACGGAGGCGGGCTTGATTTAGTCTTTCCTCACCATGAAAACGAAATCGCACAGAGTGAATCGCTCCACGATTGCCCCATGGCTACATACTGGATGCACAACGGACTCATGCAGGCCGCAGGAGCAACAGGGAAGGTCGGCGGTCGACCGCGAGATGGCAGCGACACTCCCGAGGATCTAGCTGCTACGAAAATATCAAAGTCGACTGGAGCTGAACCGTTCCGAGACCTCCTTACCCGCCACCGACCGGAAGCGATTAAACTTCTTCTCCTGTCAACACATTACCGAAGCCCAATCCATTTTGGTGAAGAACCACTTGGGGAATCTGCTCGAGCGCTTGAAGCATTCGAGAGACTTTTCAGCCGCTATGAACGGCTCTGTGGAAATTCTTACTACACACTTTCAGCACGCAATCGTCGTGATGGCGATGCTGCTATTTCAGAGTTTCACAGCACTACCGGCGAGCACGTAACAGCATTGCGAAATCGTTTCCTAGAAGCGATGGATGATGATTTCAATACTGCGATAGCAGTGGCTACCTTGTTCGACTTTGTTCGGTTCATCAACAAATTTATTGACAGCGAGGGGCTTGAAAAGAAAAAAAATCGTGACTTTCAAACACTCCACGACCTTATGCTCTTAATGCGAGAACTCACAAGCACTCTTGGACTGTTTCTTACTCCACCGGCAGAAGTGCCCTCAGGAACTGATGGCAAATTGCTGGATTCTTTGATGCAACTGATCATTGAACTACGATCTCGGGCACGTCAGGCAAAAGATTTTGCCACGGCAGACCTCATCCGGGACACTCTCAATGAGGCTGAAATTCAATTAGAGGATCGCGCTGATGGAACTGATTGGAGTATCAAATAAACACGTCGAAGGCTTCGTCATCAGGCACAGAGCGATGCTCGTAAGCCTAGGTCGCAGGAAGTTCAATCTGAACTGGTTCACCAGAAGCGTTCTTCTCTTCATTGGCAGCCATATCACGGATTTCCTGAGATATTTTCATTGAGCAATATTTCGGACCACACATGCTGCAGAACTGAGCAGACTTAAACGTCTCTTGAGGCAGCGTTTCATCGTGGTATCGCTTTGCTGTTTCCGGATCAAGAGAGAGACGAAACTGCTCATTCCAATCGAAATTGAAGCGGGCATGTGACAGTGCGTCATCACGAGAGCGGGCACCCTTACGATGTCTTGCAAGATCTGCCGCATGAGCAGCAATCTTATAAGCGATGACTCCTTGCTTCACATCCTCCGCATCAGGCAAGCCAAGATGTTCCTTCGGTGTCACATAGCAGAGCATAGCTGCACCACTCCAGCCGGCGAGAGCCGCACCTATCGCGCTTGTGATGTGGTCGTAACCAGGAGCAATATCAGTGACAAGCGGACCGAGTACGTAAAATGGCGCTTCATCGCATTCTTCCATCTGGCGTTTCACATTCATATCAATCTGGTCCATCGGGACGTGCCCAGGCCCCTCAACCATGACTTGACACCCTTTCGACCAGCCTCGTCGAGTCAATTCACCAAGAACGTGTAGTTCAGCAAACTGGGCCTCGTCACTCGCATCTGCGATCGCACCGGGGCGAAGACCATCGCCGAGGCTCCAGGTCACGTCGTACTGTCTAAAAATGTCACACAGATCATCAAAATGCGTGTACAGTGGATTTTGCTCTTTATGAGTCATCATCCACCGGGCAATAAGAGATCCACCACGACTGACGATACCCGTCACTCTATTCATTGTGAGGTGAAGATGTTCTTGCAGAAGGCCAGCATGCACTGTCATATAATCGACGCCTTGCTGAGCCTGCTTTTCACACATGTCGAGGAAATGCTGCGGCTTCATTTCATCAATATCACCGCCGAGTTCCTCAAGCATTTGATAGATCGGAACTGTTCCAATTGGTACTGGAGATGCGTCGATGATTGCCCGCCGAATACTGTCTATATCTTTTCCAGTCGATAGATCCATCACCGTATCTGCACCGTAGTGCACTGCCATATGAAGCTTTTCGAGTTCGGTTGACTCGTCACTTGTCACAGCTGAATTACCAATATTTGCATTAATTTTTGTCAGGGCGGCGATACCGATCGCCATCGGCTCAAGACATTTTGTGAGATGGACAGTGTTGGCGGGGATCACCATTCTTCCACGTGCAACTTCGCTACGGACAACGTCTTCTGACAAGTTCTCACGCTCGGCAATAAATTTCATCTCAGGTGTGACTTCGTTTTCACGAGCGCGTTCGAGCTGTGTCATGAATTTCCTCCAAATAATTGACATGAATGAGTATCAGGTGAGCAGTCGCCACTACTGTAACACAATGGTGAAAAACAGTCTGCTTTGAGTTAGCCTGCTAAAGAGTCTTTAGGTATTCGAGCACTGCATTCCTTTCAGGTTCGCTCAACTCCTCGGGATAGTCATGGCCTTGAGCCGATTTTCCAGGCTTTGTGGCATCGAAAAATTGTCGTCGCTGCGCGGAAGGCATCCCCTCTGAAACAGCCGTAGCAAAATCCTCTTGGCTACGTTCTTTAATTTCCAGACCGACTTTCTCTGTATCGTAGCCAGCGGGTGTTCGCCACCAAACAGATGGACGATTTTTCGGATGAAGAACATGCCACAACGTTGGGACTGACCCATTATGAAAATATGGTGCTGATGCCCACACTCCATCTAAAGGCGGAGCCACGTATCCCTCTGGGCGTTGGCGGCTACCGATTGATTCTCCATCGCGACCAAAATGACCAAACCAACTCTCATTGAGTGCATTTCTCTCGACATTTGTTAGTGCATCGAATCGAACTCGATCCGTCCCAATTTCATCAATCGGAATAACCGCCTCCGGGTATTCATCACTTTCCCCATACGAACCGTGGCAACGACCACAATGCTCGCGAAAGACTATTTCACCTTTGCTCGCCAAGCTTGTATCAACGTCCCAACGCCATTTCGGTGGCTGCAGTGTCTCAAGCCATGCCTCGACATGCTCAAAATCTTGCTCCCATTCCAGAAACTTCTCTGGACCATTTTCACGAACCAACAAAAATTGCATAAGCATTCGGCGTCCCTGGGGAGCAAATCCATCTGCGTAAAGGGTGTTTCGCTTGCGGTAATGCCACCACGGAGGCGCATCCATATCATGATGCACAAGATCAAATCGGGGGGCACGTGAGATGATATTCAGGGCTGCGTCTCTGTGATGCATAAGAGCGACGCCAAACATGACCGCATTCGTTGTGCCGCTTGTTGTGCCAAGCGGCAGCAGAAGCGATCCAACGTCCATATGCCCAAACGACTTTCCCTGAGCAATTTTTACAAGACGTACCTCTTCCGTAAAAGTCTCGAGGGCATAGTTCGTATTCGGGATCCCAGGGACCATCTCACCGGCCACCTGCCCCTGATGGCACGCAAGACAACTCATGGTCCAGTTTCCACTGGAATCAACGACGTACTGTACAGACCGCGAAGGATCGCTCGGATGAGGGAGGAGGCCATATCGATTCATGGCCATTTGCCGCCGCTTTTCCACCGATGACTGTTCTGCCTTTGATTTCAAGGCCTTCGGCCAAACTGTCCAAAGTGAATCAAATACTTCCTGGTCAAGATCTGCAGGCAGATATGCCTTCTCTAGCAGCACGTGGAGTCCTTTTTCAGGACTTCCTCCTAACGCAAAATGAACCGAACCGAAATGCGTTACGAGCACAAGCAACAAAATTACTTTTTTCATCAACTTTTTTGGCACGAGAAATTCAGGGGACCATATTTTCATGGCATACTTATTGAACGAGGATTTAGACACCTCACGTGATGCGAATAGTTCAGACTCACAACCGAAAATTATAGCCGCTCCGACCGCATTGTCTGACCACCTGTAAACCAGTCGATGAACCACCATGGTTACCGCGAACCCTATCCTCCTCCCAGAACTTCGTAGCCTGCTCCACGAGCAGGACGCGGTGGGTATTCGTGAAGTTGCTGAAGAGTTGCATCCAGCCACAGTCGCGGAATTCTCTGAGGGCCTCGATGATCATGAGATCTGGCATCTCCTCGACTCACTCCCTGTCGAGCAACGAGCAGAAATTTTTCCGTACTATCCACTCGCCAGACAAATCCAACTCATAGAAGATGCAAGCGATTCTCAGCTGGGTCCACTCCTGGAGGGAATGGCGCCCGACAATCGTGACGACCTCCTTCGTGAACTAGATCCAAGTTTCGTCGAAGCTATTCTTCCGCTCGTTGCCAAAGCCGAGCGACATGACATTCGAATGCTCTTGTCGTGCCCAGAAGATTCTGCAGGCAGTCTCATGACAACGGAGTACGCGTCACTGCCAGCTGACATACCAGCGGGTGAGGCGATTGCGAGACTTCGTACTCAGGCACCAAATAGTGAATCGATCTACTATATCTACATCTTGAAATCAGACCGTACCCTTGTCGGATTCATTTCACTCCGTGACTTGATACTCGCGAACCCAACTTCTCTTGTTGCTGACCTCATGCAACGAGATATTATTTGCGTCAAAGTTGACGAACCCACTGAACAGGTCGTGCAGAAACTTGCGCGATTTGACTTTATTGCCATACCAGTTGTTGACAACCAAAACCGACTCGTCGGCATCGTTACTCATGACGATGTACTTGATACCGTTCGCGAAGAGGCCACTGAAGATGCCCAGATGAGTGCCGCTGTTGCCCCTCTGAGTGAAGGATATCTTGAGACCGCACTGATCACCATGACATGGAAGCGTGGAGTGTGGTTGACCATTCTTTTTTTTACAGCTGCCGTAACAGCAATGGTACTGGCGCGAACGCCCATTCCTCATGTCTGGCTCATTGCGTTCATTCCTCTTGTGATAGCCAGTGGAGGTAACTCGGGTAATCAATCTGCAACCCTCGTCATCACGGCATTATCGATGGGTGATTGCAAACTTGCTGACTGGCCGCGAATTCTGCGTCGCGAACTCATTCTTGGTGTTTTTCTTGGTACCCTGCTCGCAATACCGGGCTTTCTACTCGCCCTGCTTTACGCACCTTCACCCACCCAAGCACTGGTTATTCCACTTACAATCTTAAGTGTTGTCATTCTTGGTTCCCTCGTCGGCTCAATCTTGCCCCTCCTTTTCCGTTCGCTTGGACTTGATCCAGCACTTATGAGCAATCCATTTGTATCGGCAATCGTCGATGTCGTGGGCATTATCCTGTACATGTCGATTGCCTTTGTAATGCTGAGCTAAATACGGAGACGAAAAGTCTGCCTGTTTGACACAGAAAACTGAATACCGCCTGCAGCCCCCCTTGTCGGCCGATTCTAAGAGAGCGGAGAGATCTTCGAAGAAGATTCTTGCTCCTCAAGATACTGTGTTCATGAGCGTCTCAGTCGTTATCAGCACGTACAACAATCCCACGGGATTGCGTATGCGTTTTCTTGGACTGCTCTCGTAAACAGTTCTACCTGAAAAAATTATTATCGCTGATGACGGGTCACGACGGTCAGACTATAGCTTTTTAACTGAAAAACTTTTCTCGTCACTTCCGATTGATATCGTGTGGCATCCTGACCACGGATGGCAGAAAAATATAATTCTTAATCTTGCCGAACGACACTGTCTTGGCGAATACCTCATTTTTTGTGATGGCGACACCATTCCAAGAAAAGATTTTGTCGAATCACATCTAAAAAATGCCCGCCCGAAAGCAGTGTTATTTAAGCAAAGATATCGCCCTACAAAATATCCTGAATGGCTTAATCGACTGCGTCAAGAACATACGAACACAATACGGCAATCTACCCGTAGCAGTGCGTAAAGCTAAATCCTGATTCTCTGCCACACGAGTGATTCGACGACGTATCAGGAAGATCTAACAAAGCTTTCTGCCGACAGCTTGGGCTACCCTTCGGCACGTCTTCATTGTTTGTTCGAATGTGTCAAAGTCGAGTGTTTGGCCGCCATCACTCGCTGCATTCTGTGGGTCAGGGTGCACCTCGATGATCAAGCCATCCGCTCCTGCAGCCACAGCCGCCGCCGCCATGCTAGGCACGAGGTCGGCATGACCTGTTCCATGGCTTGGGTCAACCACAACTGGCAGATGGGTACGGGCTTGCAGCCATGGCACTGTGGCTAAAGGAAGTGTAAATCTGGTGTGTGACTCAAATGTCCTGATTCCCCGCTCACAGAGAATCACCTCACGATTCCCTCCATCAAGAATGTACTCTGCAGCCAGAAGCATCTCATCAACCGTCGCTGCTGGACCTCGCTTTAAAAGCACCGCTTTGTCGCACTGGCCAACTGCTTCGAGCAGACGATAATTTTGCATGTTCCGAGCACCGATTTGCAGAACGTCTGCGTAGCGAGCGACCAGATCGACGTCCTCAGGGGCTACCACCTCTGTCACAACTGCTTGCCCTGTCTCATCTCGTGCTTCTGCGAGAAGCTTGAGCCCCTCTTCCTTTAAACCCTGAAAACTGTACGGGCTTGTTCTTGGCTTAAAAGCACCACCACGAAGACCCATTGCACCAGAGGCCAATACAGCTCGAGCAGATTCGAGAATCTGTTCACGTGACTCAACAGAACACGGCCCTGCAATGACACCGACAGTACCACCACCAATAGAGAGAGGCCCAACCGTCACCACTGTCTGTTCCTGCTGGACCTCACGACTGGCTACCTTGTAGGGAGCTAATATTGGAAGGACTCTTGCAACACCAGGAACTGTTTCCATCGCGCTCACTGTCGCATCTTTTTCTGCACCAACAACTGCAACAACAGTCCTCTCTGCCCCCTCAATCACATGGGGCTTGAGCCCAAGGGTTTCCACTTGCTCGGCTACCTTCACAATCTGTTCAGGGCTAGCATCTGCCTTCATTACGATAATCATGTCTGTCTCCAATATCTCTCGGTGATCACGACGAGCCTCTGTCAAGCGAGTCACCCTGTCAACCATCCTCCTTCAGCACGCGTTGCGGCCGAGGATCTCCATGAAAGATATACCTCGATCCGTCTCGGGAGAAGCCTGAAATAAATCTATTCAGCTGGCACGGTACGAAATACTTCCGGAATCTTCTCATCTCGCTGTTGTGCAATTGTATTTGTGGTGATTACTATTTTTTCGTCATCACCATCTTCTCTAAAAACATAAATCAATTGCCCTGGCTTACTCTCACTCTTGCTTAAGATTGTCCGCAAAACCTCGTCAGCAGGACGGTCTCGCTCTGACAGACCAAACGATTGATTTTTCGTAATCCCCTCTGACTCGAGATCTTTACCAGCTATTTCTATTGTAATACCGACTGCCTCAGACAGCATTTCAATTGCGGTCTCGAGCGAGTCTGAGTCAAAGACCAAGGTTACTGGGCGTTGCAGCTTGACCACGGCAGATTGCTGTAAATCAGCACTCTTGTCTTCCACTGCTCGCCTGCTAATCGGTTTTGCTTGAATCTGATCAAGTAGAAGCGATGCAGCCAACACAATATTATGAGCTGCCATTTCTGGAAGATATGCATTGGCCACAACGAGGTCCCGGCCCTCAATGCCAACACGTAGGTATCGTTGCCATATTCGAAGCATTTCCGGAAGCCGAATCACCAGACGACGCCCGTACACATCCAGATCACGACTGCTAATCACCGCTTCTGCCTTCTCGGACACTTCATGCAAACCTACGTCTAGCTGACGATCGAGACCTCGCGCAGAACCTACTGCCGGACTCACTGCATCTAGTTCAAAATAGGTCCGATCATCAAGATGAACTGAAAATGCTGCTGCTGGACAGTCAGCACCTAAGACATTTTCGATCGGATCAAGCAGTGGCATCGTTGTCGCTGGCAACAAAACACGGCCATCGTGGACAAGAAAATGAGGTGAACCCAAAAGCGTCAACTGCCGGCTACCATCTAGAACGGGTCCAAGCGATCTCATGCTTCGGGGAAGTTCGCTCTCCTCTGCAGTCGTCGCCATGAGTGCATCCATAAGTTGTGGCATCGCAACAACCACATCAACACCATCCTCGCCTTGTGGATACCAGCGAAGCCACCCACCAGAATCTTCTACCGGGACAGCCACATTGGAGGCCTCATCGTTTCTACTCTCCTGCGTGCCGACCCCATATCGGTGAGCCCAGATTGCGACTAGTGGCAGACCATTCTCATCAGCCTGCCAACTCACCTGCAACGTTTCAATTTTTGCAAGCGAGCACTGCACTAAGTTCTCAAGGAGACCAATCACTTCTTGCAATGATTCTCCACCAGCCTTCAAGACTAATTGCCCGTCTTTGGACATCATAAAGTCCGCCGGCCGGGCTGAAAGAATTAACTGTGAACCTGATGGCAAATAGCGAAACACGAGACGTGATGGTTCTGTTGGCGGCATCCATGGCAACGCGTCATCGCTATCAAGAACAAACTTTTTCTCCTTGTCCACTGGCAGCGTTCCAGCCGAGGCGTCCAACGCTGCCGGAACTGCTCTCTCTTTCACTATAGAAATTTGAGATTCTTTTTCCGAACCAATCTCAAAACGTGAGAACGTTCGCCACATTGCAAAAGCAGTGAACACCACAAGAAGAACACCCGCAATGATCGAAGGAACCGACAGCATTCGGAAAATTTGATTTGTTTTTTGAGTTTTACCTCGACTGGAAGTCTTGGCTTCCACACCCACTTCAGCAGCGACAGCAAGCAGATTAGGCTGGAACGCACGCTGTGGTGGCAACTCTGGACTTATCGCTGAACACTGCAGGCACGCTGCAATGGCATCGCCGGCTTCAACCGCATCACAATATCGCCGATGGGGGTCGGTCGCCGTCATGTAATCGAGCAGTTTTTGAATTTCTGCAGGACATCCTTCTATTGGCGGCCAGAGTGATGAGGCACGCCTTCCTTCTTCACGAACAAAAGCACCTGTTGCCAAAGCACTCCCTTTCCAGATCACTGGTCTCCCCACAATGAGTGTATGAAGCAGACCTCCCATCCCGTAGACATCACCTGTCGGCAATTCAGGCTTACCGGAAATCAACCGCTCTGGCGAGACAAAACAAATCTTCTCAGCAAACCTGGCAGCAACCTGCGGGGACCTCAGTGGGTCAGCTCCAAAGACACCGAGCGGATCACCCGACAGAGGGTACTGCAAAAGTCGCGGCCCTTGCTGAGAATGTGTTTCGGTCGACACACCAACAAGAACACTAGTTGAAATCATCCCGTGAACGCCACCAAGCCGATGAATCTCAGCGACACCGCGACACACCAAGAGAATTGCCTTAATTGCTTCAACGACTGGCCATCTACGGTTTTGGCTCACCTCAGCATGAGACACCTGAGAAAAGAGATCTTCACAAATAATAAACCGTTTTCCACCGGCTGACTCCAATGCCCATGTTCTCGAGAGGACAGGAGATGTTGTTTCTGCGGCACGTTCTACTTGACGAACAACCTCAGTCCAAACCTCCACACGCTGATGTACCGAGTCATCGATTGGCACAAGAGACACGGCCTGCCTGGTTGGCTCGTGACGCCCTTTGTAAACAACACCACCAGGAGACATATCCCGCTTATCGAGGAGGCGATAGTCTCCTATGAAAAAGTTACTGGCATTTCCTTTTGTCAGTTCTTTCGCTTGCCAAAGAGTGACTATTCGTTGTCGCACAAGCCACTGTGCCGCGAGAGCGGTTTGATTTTCTTGCGAATCTGAACCTTTCATTGCGTCTCGGTACGCCACGAGAACATCTGAAATTTGGCCTGCAGAAAGCAATCGACTTTCAGCAAGTTTTTCCCAGAACACATCCAAGGGCAGCACAGGCATAACAAAAGACCAAAAACGGATTCTCGGCTGCAGACAGTCGACATCGACGGAAAGCAAGCGATAGAACAAAGTGCACTAGGTATAGATTACCCCGTAAATAGTGACTACGAACAGACAGCAAGTGAACAAGAATCGTGATAGTTCTGATTCTCCGGTTGTCCTGGCCAAAACCAGACCGATATGATCCATAAATATCACGAAAGATTCAGTATCCCATCAGGGCATACGACGTGAAGCAGTGACATCCCCAAACTAAAACAGGTCGAGCGTTATGCGATCAAGTGAGGCCAACAGAATTTATTTTGACCGAGCAGCAGATCAACTCGATCTTAACGAAAACATGCGTCAACTGCTCCTTACTCCACAACGAGAAGTGCAAGTTCAGATTCCATTAGAACTTGATTCCGGCGCGATAGCCTCTTTTATTGGCTATCGAGTTCAGCACAACAACGCCCGTGGACCAATGAAAGGCGGCCTACGATACCACTCTCAAGTTGACCTCGATGAAATTCGAGCACTTGCGTCACTGATGACCTGGAAGACCGCCGTTGTAAATATTCCATATGGAGGCGCCAAAGGGGGTATCGCACTCGACCCTACATCTCTCTCCACTCGAGAACTGGAACGTGTGACCAGACGTTTTGTCGACAACCTACATGACCTCATTGGGCCCGATGTTGATATTCCAGCACCTGACATGGGAACCTCTTCTGAAGTCATGGCATGGATCATGAATCAGTATGATAAATTCCATGGTTTCTCTCCCGCATGTGTTACCGGCAAGCCGGTAGAATATCATGGGCTGCCCGGTCGCGAAGAAGCCACTGGTCGTGGCGTCGGACTTCTCACCTTAAAACTCCTCAGCCGTCTCGGTAGACGAATACCCGGCACCCGGGTTGCGATACAAGGTTTTGGTAACGTCGGCACGCACACTGCAAAGTTTCTCCGAGATGCAGAATGCCGAATTATTGCTGTGGGTGACGCGACCGCAAACTTTCATCGCGAAGAGGGGCTCGATGTACTCGAGATGATTCGATACGTGCATAGCAATGGTGGGACGCTAGCTGGCTATACGGGAGGGGATGCTATTTCTCACCAGGAACTTCTTTTCTGCAACTGCGATGTCCTCATTCCAGCTGCGCTTGGAGGAGTTCTCACGAGCGAAAATGCTGGTCATATCAAAGCCCCCATAGTTATTGAAGCAGCAAATGCACCGACGAACCCTGCCGCTGATGCATTCTTTGACGAGATCGGAGTCACAGTACTTCCTGACATTTTATGCAACGCAGGTGGTGTGACTGCAAGTTGGTTTGAGTGGGTGCAAAACCGTCAGCATTATCAGTGGGGAATGAATCGAGTTCGGCAAGAACTAGACCGCATTCTCGGAGAAGCCTTCGAACAAGTCTGGCAACTCGCTTCATCGAGAAAGGTTTCTCTACGAACAGCTGCTTTTATGCTTGGAGTTGGAAGAGTGCATCGCGCAACTGCACTTGGAGGCATCGAATAACACCCTGGGCTCGCTAGCTAAAGTGAACTCTCGTAGGTAATCATGCCTGAATTGATTCTGAAACGCTGGTCGCCTTGATACAACTCGTTCATGGGTGATCTGTAGCACCCTTGGCCTTATCCGCCCCCTTAGGCTGATACCAGGAACCACGTAACCACCGACTGATAAGTTCAATCTGCTCGCGGGTTAAGGCTGGCAGGCCACCTTCAGATGCCACACCAAATCGTGGCATACGATCGTTGGTATCAGGGTAGAACCGTTGATGGGTTGGATCAGTAATGATGCCTACTAACCACTCCGTAGAGCCCCACCCGTTCAAGTCGGGAGCATAACCAAGTTCTGTCTCATTCCCCCGATACGGATGGCAACTTCCACAGCGATCGGTATCAGCAATCAATTCCCTTCCTCGTTTGACGAGCTTCTTGCTTTCGGTGCCCTTGAGCAGACCAGCCTCTTCAACAAGCGCGAACACTACAGCTTCTTTATCTGCTTGCTTCCAGACGTCTTTGTCCATGAAATCCTCTGAAACAAATGAAACCATGTCGCCTTCACTGTGGGCCGTATTACCGAAATAGGCCGCACTGGCAACCTGCTTTGGATCAAGCAGTCCTCGCACCCAAGATTCTCCTCCAAATTCAAAAAGATTCGCAGCAGAACCTTTTGCAAAAACCTGCTCAACACCTTCTGCAGAAGGATCAACATGTGCATGACAACTTGCACAGTGCTGTGCGAATAATCTTGGCCCTTGCGTAAGCGGATCACTACGCACCAACGAAAGTGCTCCGGTAGGCGGAATCTTTTCAGGCCGTCCTGCGAGTTCTATTGCTCGATCAGCATCAATCCCAGCTTGCTTCACAGCACTCAGGAACGCCTCGGAACGACGAATGGCCTCAAGCTTATGACGCCTGTTCTCAAAGTCAGCTATTTTCTTTTCGTCATGCCCCATTGCCGCGGCAATCTTCTCACCATCACCTCCTGTTGATTCAAGCACCTTTTCAACGTCCGCGAAGGCAGACCTGTCTGCCCAGAGCGCATAATAATCTTCATGAATCGCCATTGCCGTCAAAAGGCCGGCTCCTGCCAAGATTGCGACTGTAAAAACTACATTAAAACGATGACCAAGTTTCCATTGCCCTAAAATTGGCATAAGAAACATTACTCCCAACGTAGCTCCTGGAACGACGATGGCTCCGAGAAATTCGCCCGTCGCCCCCCAGCCCTCGAAAACCTTGAGGAACTGGAACAGAAACAGGAAGTACCATTCCGGTCGGGCGGCAGCATACGGTTCAGATGGATCAGCCGGCGCACCAAGTTCTGCCCCAAGATGCCCAGAGACAACGGGTTCCCCCGCGAGAATAGCTCGTAACGCCGGCAGAAGAATCACTCCAAGAACAACTGCCATCACCGCAAGCATCGCAACTGCATCCTTGAGCACCTGATCCGGCCAAAACATTGCATCAGGTTGAGTGATTGGTTGCTTCGCGTGAAGGCCATGTTTACGAAACAGCGCAAGATGTAAGACAAGAAAAAGCACTAATGTTGCCGGCAGAAATCCTGCATGCAATGCAAAAAATCGTGTGAGTGTGTGGTGGCCATAGTCAGGCCCACCTACAACAAGCTCCTGAATTGATGGTCCTATCAATGGCACAAGACCAGCTAAATTGGTAGCAACGCGAGTTGCCCAATAACCTTTTTGGTCCCACGGCAAAAGGTATCCCGTAAGGGCCATGCCAAGAACCAGTGTCATCAGTACCAGTCCTAACCAAAAGTTGACCTCTCGCGGGGCTCGATATGCTCCGTCAATCACAACCTGCATGACATGGAGAGCCAACAATACAATCATTGCTTGGGCCATCACGTGATGAATACCTCGAAGGAGCCAGCCCCCTGTCATCTCGTACTGAATGAAATAAACACTTTCCCAGGCAGTCTGTGCGCTGGCTGAGTAACTCGCCCAGAGCACCAAGCCGGTGATAACTTGTGTCATAAAAGCGAAAACAAGCGTGCTACCCCAGACATAACGCCAACGAGCGCCGCCCGGAACCCGCTCATATAGTGCACTGTGGATAAGAGCACGGTAGCCTGTCCTGCTATCAAGCCAATTACCAAGCCCGCGGGTTACGGCTGACCCGTGGGCATCCAAAGATGTGTCTGGACTTTGGGTATCGGTCATTTCCGAGCCACCTTATCTTCAGTACCAGAGTAAAAGTTCTGCCACTTTACAGATACCGCACCTGACTTGCTTACTTCACATTCAAGACTGTCCATTGCCCGAGGGCTC
>JBDOMQ010000263.1:0-2965 GCA_039831725.1 Pirellulales bacterium | reverse complement strand
TGTTCTTTGAGACTATCTGTCCACCAGAAAAGGAATTGCAACCTTTGCCTTTCATGTGAATCAGTTCAAATGTTTCCGGCTTATCTGAAACGTAGTCATTCACAATTTTCCCGTCGAGGATAATGCACGTGTGATCAGGAAAGACCAACCCGTCCCCAGACTGATTCTTAAATAAACCTCGCATGCGAACAACAAGAACAGCATCCGGATCAAGCAACCGCTCTTGCCGAAGCCGCTTGTTCACTTCCTTTAAGTCCAGCGACAGGCTCCCCGAGTCAATAGCTACATCACGACGTACAGACAGGGATGCATCACCAGAATCACTTTTCCAGATAAAAGGTTCGTGATGCGGGTTCGACGTTGTGGGTGGATTAAAATAACTGACTCCAGCACTGCGTATGTCTTCAGCAGCGATACCACGATTGCCGTATAAAATATTTTTTAAGCCACCGGCGACTACCTCTTCTTCGTTTTGAAATACATTCCACCCAACCGTTGCCTGCTTCCCCTCAAAAACAATTCCAGTGGCATTCCCCACAACTGAATTTTCATAAACCAGCGAATATTCTGATTGTTCTTTTAAGTAAATCCCTACCCCATTCCGAAGCACCTGGTTCCGCGTCACGATTCCATCTGATGAAGACATAACGATTCCTTTTCCACCGTCACTACAAAGTGTGTTTGCAACAACTGATGAAGGAGAATCGATGATCAGAGCAGCCTGGGAAACCGAAGTAATCCTGCTGTCGAGAACAATGCAAGCCGGTGACTGCCGGACACGCACGCCGTCTCCCAGACAGTCGCAAACAACAGAACGAGTGAGTGAGACAGGCTGGTTGTATTGCTCCGAACCACGACCCCCTATCTGAATGCCAGCGTCTCTGCATCCGGCAACTGAAATGCGATCCAAGTGAATCCGACCACTATTCTTGATATGGATACCGATGCCAACAATGCCATTCCCGCGGAACATAGATCCTGGCTTCGAGAACTCTCCTTTTCTCGGGTCATAGCCTCCCGTAATGCTGACATACTCTCTGTCAAAAACACGAACTAATGAACCTGCAGTACAACCAGCAGACGCAACGAACTGCGAATCTTTCCCAAGAACCATACAGGTCTTGTCATGCAAAGAAAGCGGCTCAGACAAAACGCTAATCGCACCAGTCACATGCACAATGAAAACTGCAGATGGGCTCTCTCGAAGGCTTTGGTCAAGAACATGTTGCGCTTCCGCAGCGGTCATCTCCTTGAGTTCGATTCGGACTATCTCTTCATTCGGATCGATCACAAAAGGAAAAACAGGAGATGAATAAAAGTCTGGAAATAGCCCCGTAGGGCTTTTTTCCAAAAAAGATTCCAGGCCCGCCTGTGGCAGAAGCCAAGAAGGTCGCGTGTCAGCAGCGAGCAGCACCCCCTGACACATCACGACTCCGACACATAACGCCATGGTCGTAAGAAAGCTACGAATCATATCAACCTTTTTACTCAACGGCCTTGATAAACATCTCAACAGAATCTGGATCAGCTTTCGCGTTCACACGATCATCTCGATGAACAATCTTGCCGTTCCGATCAATAATGAATGTCCAGCGTTTTGCCGTTGCATTCCGTGTAAGATCAACATCAACACCGTCAATTGATTTTGTTACTGTCTTTTTGCCTCGGGAAACCGGCACCCCAAAAAGTTCTGCAATTTTCCCATCAGTATCCGCAAGTAGCGTGAAGTTAAGTTGGTGTGCTTTCTTGAACACCTGGTGATTCTTGGCAGTGTCACCACTCACCCCAATGACTTCTGCATTGAGCCTTGCAAAAGAATCCATTCTATCTCGGTAACCACACGCCTGTGCTGTACACCCCCCTGTCATATCCGCAGGGTAGAAGTAAAGGACAACCATCTTCTTCCCAATGTGATCTGTTGACTTCCAGACATTGCCCTCATCGTCAATGGCTTCAAACGCCGGAACAGGCTCATTCAGGCCAATGGCAAAGACTTTGAAGCCACATACCAGGCAACTCACGAGAGCAAAGGCACGGATAGTGTTTTTCATCAATACAACTCCTTGGGCTTTAGCTACCTTTGTTTGCAGCTTGAATTTGTTCAATAACTTTTCTCAGATTAAATGAACCGGGCTTTTGGCTCGGCGGATATTCAGCAAACGTTTGCAAGAATTGAGCAACATACTGCTGCATTGGAACGAGTACAAAAACCCGATCAATAAACCAGTCGTTGTATGTATTACTACTGTGCTGCGCTTTCTCAAACGGGTCACGACGGAGGTTGAACAGGAGTGGCACTCGTAATTCAATAAACGGCTCTCGCCAAACGCCGAACCCTTCTCCCCTATTCTCCAGAAACACGCCCTTCCACTGCCCAAGCCGTAACGCAACAACCTGCCCATCGTCATTAACATACATGAACTCTTTCCGAGGTGACTCCGACACTTGACCGGAAAGATACTCAAGCTGATTATGGCCATCGATGTAGTTGTGATACATACGTCCATTCAGCTCAACTCCCTTCTTCAGTTTGTCTTTGATATCAGCTTCACCGGCAGCTGCTGCAAACGTTGGCAGCCAGTCTTCATGCGCCATGATTCCATTCAGCGTCACACCAGCAGGAAAATATGCGGGCCATCGCACAAAGGCAGGGACGCGATAGGCTCCTTCCCAGTTACTGTTTTTTTCACTTCGAAAAGGTGTTGTCGCACCATCAGGCCATGTGTTGAAGTGCGGGCCGTTATCTGTGGAATAGAAAACAATAGTGTTTTCAGTGAGACCAAGGGCATCAAGATGATCGAGCAGCTCACCGACATGCATGTCGTGCTCAACCATGCCATCGTGATACGTATTGCCCGTTGGGCCCGACAGACCTTCATGCTCTTTCTTTAAGTGAGTTCGAAAATGCATCCGAGTTGCATTCCACCAACAAAAAAATGGCTTGCCGTTCTTCGCCTGCCTTTGC
>JBDOMQ010000114.1:0-14755 GCA_039831725.1 Pirellulales bacterium | reverse complement strand
ATATTTTTATATGCACCCCCTAGAAAACACTCGCATCGAGTTGACCGCCGGAAGCGAATATGCCGTATTCACTCTGCTCTGTTTTTGCGAGAAGACCAACTCGATCTGCAAACTCTTGAGCCTTGAACCAGCATTCCACTGTAAAAGGACCTTGCGGGAGAGGAACCTTGTTCCATTCAAGAGACACGCAGTCACCACGACCATCGAGTGCGAGTGCACGATTCACAACACTCTGAGCAAACACTTCGTCACTAAAAAGCAACGGGACGTTCTTTTTCACCTCTGGAATACTGTAGCGAGTCGCTGAAGCAAGGTAGTCTTGAGAGAGTGTCACCTGCACCATCTCTGACAATCTTTCAAACTGTTTTGCTTGGTACACTGCACTAAAATCCACCTCACAACTCGCACCCGCATTCAGTACGCCGTGAGCATGATCCGGTGCAAACCGCCATCGATTGTCAACGCTCTCGAGAGAAACTGTGTACTCAACAGGACGACTTGTCGGATTTGAAAATGAAACAGAAAACTGACTCACGGTCGGCTTTTCAGGCGTGGCTGCCGAAACCTGTATACCGCCCTTAAAAGTAACTGGGAGTCGTGCTAACTGAACTGTCTCTTCCTGAAGACTTGAGGTGATCTCCCTCACGTCCATTGCCTGCCCTACTGGAAATGCAGCCATAGCTACCTGATCTTTCCGCACGGTAACAAGGTGATACTGATGCAGGTAACCTGCTTCAGGAACAACTCCTTTTTGACCACCACCAACGGTAGCGAGAGCTATGTATTCAATTCCATCACTTGGATCACTGCGCATGTGATGAATGTGACCGGCAAACACTGCCGTAACATTGCCCGCCTCAACAAGCAGAGGATGAACACGTTTTTTCCAGTCGTCACCATAATTACCACCAATCCATCGAGGATGGTGAAGAAAGATAAATTGGTGATTGCAATCCTTCCCGCGAATAAGAGCCTGTTTTAAAAAAGCAAGCTGTTCGTCGCTAATTTTTTGAAGATGTGGTTTTGAAAAACTTTTTTCACCAGTGTCCTGATCACCTTCATCTGAATAAATCACTGTGAATGCACATTGCTTGTGCTGAAATGAATACCATAGTGGCCCAAAATGCATCTCATAGTGATCTTGGTGCTGAAACTTTGGCATCTCTGGATCATTGAGTGGCCGCCAATACACATCATGATTTCCTGCAACCGGAAACCATGGACATAGCAATTGGTTCATAATCGACTTGAACTCACGCATCTGCACGAGCCATTCGGCTGTACGGTTGTATCCATTCACTAAATCACCAACCGTCATAACGAGATCAGGCTCAATAAGATTGACATCCCGAACAGCGTCGGCCAGTACATCAACACCTTCTGGTTGCCCCCCTGTCCGATCACCGAATACGGCAAAGGTAAATGCATCTTCTTCAGAAGGAAGTGGTAGGACAATTTCACTTGAACGAGTAGTAAAAAAACGTTGCTCACTTGGTCGTATTGTCTTATGAGGAGTTCCATGCCGATGGAGATGGTGGTCATGGGACAGATGTGGAGTTTCGTCCTTGGCCTCAATCTTCTCTTTCTCGGTGGATGGACTAGCTGCCATCACCTGTTTGACACTCAAAAGAGAGGACATTGCTACACAAGTGATAAAAGACAAGAGACAAAAAACAATCTGTCGGTGGCAGCACTGCCAGAATTTTGTAGTCATAAAATTTTCTTCCAAAACATGGACGGTGAACTATCTAAAGTGAAACATCGCACAACGCAACCGCCTCCCGTAGGCCAACAAATGGATCCCGCGTTGGTATAAACTCCTGCCCCACATATCCCTTGTACCCAATGGCCAGCAGTTTCTGCATGATCGGCGGGTAGTTAATTTCCTGCGATTGATCCAATTCCCCTCGCCCAGGATTCCCGGCAGTGTGCACATGACCAATAACATCTTTGCACTCTTCAATTCGACGGATAACATCGCCGTTCATAATTTGGACATGATAGATATCAAAAAGTAATTTCACATTATCAGAGCCCACCCGTCGAAGCATATTTGCAACAGCATCAACATTATCACCTTGATATCCAGGATGCCCCTTCATGGGATGGCTGTCATCACGAGTGTTCAGGTGTTCGAGACAAATCGTTACATTTTGTTTCTCTGCGTGGCCAGCTATTTTCTTTAGCCCGGTAACACAATTATCGAAAGCTTCTTCATCAGTCATGGCACCACTTGTTGGATCTTCAGCGTCACGCCACTTGAACCCCGTAAAGGCAATAACTGCTGGTATGCCAGCTGCCGCACAACTATCAATCATCTGCATGGTGCGTGCACTTACTTCATCCTGATATTTTGGATTATTAAATCCCTTGACATACGGTGCACCCGGCATGCCGTTGGGAGCTATCGCGCATGTGAGACCATGTTCCTTCAGTATCGGCCAACGATCTGGCTGCGTAAGTTCGACTGATACGCAGCCAAGTTCATTTGCAACCTGACACTGCTTCTTGATACTCCACTTGTCACCCATAGAACCAAAGCACCACGAAACAATCGATTGCTTGATGTGTCCTTTAGAAGCCGCCGCTGAACCCTGCACCCCAGTCGAAGTAGCAGCAATCGCTGCTCCAGCAACTGTTGTTAAAATACTGCGGCGATTCATCGCTGATGGCAATTGGTTCATAGAAAACTCCCCTACTTCTTAAATTAGACCAGTAATTCTTACTACGTTAATCAAAAACATTCTTTACAAGAACGGTATTGTGTTTGGTGCGTGTTTCAAAAACAATCATTCTGTGCCATGAATGTCCATGCCACAGAACAATACTTCCTATAATTCTCTGTTTTTTGGTTTTTCATGCCTCATCTCAAACGCATACTCATTACTGGTGGTGCTGGTTTCCTTGGTAGTCATCTTTGTGAATGTCTTGTTGAAGCTGGCCACGATGTGATTTGTGCTGACAATTTCTTCACCAGTCAGAAAAGGAATGTTGCTCACCTGCTTGGATGCTCAAATTTTGAACTCGTAAGACATGACATTATTCATCCACTTTGGCTTGAAGTTGATGAAATCTACAACCTTGCCTGTCCCGCTGCCCCTGGTCACTACCAGTATAACCCCATCAAAACCATGAAGACCTCTGTGTCTGGTGCGATGAATGTTCTTGGCATGGCAAAAAGGTGTCGATCAAAGGTGCTCCAAGCCTCGACAAGTGAGGTGTATGGAGACCCCGAAGTCCATCCACAGCCCGAAAGCTATCGAGGCTCAGTTAATCCAATTGGCATTAGAGCATGCTACGATGAAGGGAAGCGGGCTGCAGAGACTCTGTTCATGGATTACCACCGTGCTCATGACGTCAACATTCGTCTTGTGCGAATTTTCAACACGTATGGACCGAGAATGCATCCCTACGATGGCCGTGTAGTCTCAAACTTTATTCGGCAAGCTATTACGAACGACGCCATCACTATCTTTGGTGATGGATCGCAAACACGAAGTTTTTGTTACCGAGATGATCTCGTTCAAGGCATGATAAAGATGATGAATGGATCTGACGACTTTATCGGGCCTGTTAATCTTGGTAATCCTCACGAGTTCACAATACTTCAACTCGCTGAAGTGATCATCAAACTCACAGATTCAAAATCAAAGATCATTAAAAAACCACTCCCAAAAGATGACCCTGTACGACGGCGACCAGATATTACACTCGCAAAGCAAAATCTCTCATGGGAACCAACGGTGTCCTTAGAAGAGGGGCTCACAAAAACGATTGAGTGGTTCCGGTCCATCAATCTTGATGAATTTCGTGCACCAACACCGAACTACGAATAACCGTAGACTAGGATTGCGTAGTCAATCTTGAGTGACACCAATTTCTTGAGTAACACCAATTTTACTTGAGCCAAACGCGTGAAAAAATTCTTTTCCAGCGAGCCTTCGCAGAAAAACGACACCGACAAAGGCCTTCTCTTTTTTCCGAGCTACTGCTTTTTTCCAGTCAATTACCACTATTTTGGCCTTCGCTCCACCTGAGTTATTCGCTACCTTCCTTATTCCGTTGCGTGGCGGTGCTTTGCATCAACCCACGATTACTGAGTCCCTGCACCCTAAGGATCTGCTTGATCATGGAACGCACGCAGTTGTCGGCAATTGTTCTCGATCTTCTCGAAAAAGAAACCGGCGAAACTTACGACGCTCTTGAAGATTCAACGACTCTGAATGAGGGGCTCGGCCTCGACTCACTCGATATGGCAGGTCTTATTCTCCATATCGAAAGCCACTTTGGGATTCAAATTGAGACTGAACTGCTAGACAAAATCAGCAATATTGGACAAATACTCGACACGCTGGAAGAAAAAATAGCTGCCAAGGAAGGGAAAAACGCTGCTTAGAATTTCTGACAGTGGCAGACACAGCATATGTGTTGAATTGTCACTCTCGAATCCTTTTCGTTTACATGTATTGGCATGAATCATTCACTGTCTTCATCCGCTGATCTCTCTGCAGTTTGTCTTGTTGATTCGTACGCAACGGCATCTGTTTATTACTCCGATGTTGATGCACTTTCCCGTGAGAAGTATTCCTACGGCTGCCACTCTCTTCCGCCTCGATTTCTTCGACATGCAGACGAGCAGACCGTCATCGGCATGTATTCTATCGTTCAAGCAATGGCGACTGATACACACGACAGCCGTGACATAAGCAACGACGCCGTCATTGCAGCTACCTGCTTAGCGGGCCAGCCATCTGCAGCACGCACTATGATTGGTCTCCGGGATAAAGGACCAGTCGCAGTTACTCCACATATTGTTCCGCAATGTTCTCTCCACTCAGTTGCGTCAGCTGCAAGCGTAGGCTTTGGCATGCACGGCCCCAACTTTGGTGTTGGCGGAGGGCTGCACGCACCGGCTGAAGGTTTTTTGCTGGCCCTAACCCTTGCCCCAATGCTTGCAAAAACTTCACCGTCTAGTCGCATATGGCTTGTTTGTACAGGCTGGGATCAGCAACCAACTCTTGATGCGAACGGCGATCTCACAAACGATCCCATCTGTCGAGGAATGACCTTCGTACTAAAGCCTGGAATGGCACAAACCCACGACGAACCTCAACCGAGTATTCAATTTTCTTCTCTGAAGAACACCTCTTCTGTTGATATTCTTCCAGCGCACGGTCGTCTGAAAGAACTCTGTGAACAAATCGAAAAGGGCACTCGTACAACGGTAGCTATAACAGATACGTGCGCAATCGAAATTTCATCTCTCTCCTCGATACAGCCTTTCGTACGATCAGATGACGCTGTGTTCCTGAAGGAGGCTGCTTGATGGTTTCCGAATCTCCCTCACGCATCGTCATTACTGGAGTCGGTGCTTCAACACCACTGGGCAATTCATTCAGTGAAATTGGTGATGCATTACAAGCTGGTCGTTCCGGTATCGATTGGTACGATGCTGGCACGTTTAACCGTTACCAGAAACACGCTGCTGCCACCGTAAAAGAATTGCGAATACGAAAGGAAAAAGACACTCTCGTATCCACTGAGTACTTCGAGAACTCATCACGGATCGAGCAGTTTATGATCAGACCCGCTTCGCATGCTCTCGCTGATGCCGGTATCAATCCAAAAGCTGATAGTTCCGAACCGAAGAAACGCATTGGAATTATTGCTGGTATCGGAGCTGAACAACTTAAAGATTGGGAACGCGACTTTCTTGACAATGGCCGTGATGTTTTTGAGGCGAGCCGTCAACCATCACTTGTTCATCGAGTTGCACAGATGCTCGGCGTAAATGGTCCCGCAACAACGGTTGCAGCAGCCTGTGCTTCTAGCGGATATGCTCTTGCGATCGGGAAAACATGGCTCACAACCGGACTCGTAGATGCTTGTGTTGTTGGTGGCTGTGATGTTCTCAGCCCAACAGCACTTGCTGCATTTCATAATCTTCGAGCGTTGTCACGAAGAGATGATGACCCCCAGAAAGCGTCACGTCCATTTGACCGAAATCGTGACGGTTTTGTCATGGGCGAAGGCGGCGTCTTTTTTGTACTTGAAAGACAGCACGCGGCAAAGGATCGACAATGCAAAATATATGGTGAATTAGCCGGAGTCGGCATGTCGAGCGATGCATCACATATGGTTACACCATGCAGTGATCCAGTGGAAGCGTCTCGCGCGATCACCGAAGCACTTGCTGATGCAAACCTCTCACCAGAACAGGTTGATTACATCAATGCGCATGCGGCTGGCACTCCGGTAGGTGATGCCGCTGAGGCAGGAGCCATTCGTAATGCCTTTGGGCCTGTGGCCGCGAAAATACCTGTCAGTTCAACGAAAAGCATGTCGGGCCATCTCATTAGCGCGGCCGCTGCTTTCGAAGCACTAGCCTGCCTTGTTGCAATCGAACGAAACATGATTCCTCCAACTATCAACCTCGACAATCCGGACGAAGACTGCTGCCTTCGACATGTCCCACATCAGTCGATTGCATCACCGGTTCATGTAGCAGCAAGCAATTCGTTTGGCTTTGGTGGTTCAAATCTTTGCCTCGTTTTAAAAAGTGCCGCTTAGAACATATTTTCATTACCCTCTGGAGTCTCGTTGTGCCTGAATCATCACCTACCCTTCCGTCACTCACACTTCCTGAAATTGGATCTGCCACGGATACTTTACTTGAAACACTTGTGGCTCATTGGCACGAAGTTGATCCAAAGCATTCGGAAGAAGGTCTTGCCGGCAAAGTCTGTGACCTCCATCAGTTCAATTTTCTTCTATGGCACGAGGAAGATATTGCGAGATCTCCGGACGTCACTGATACAAAAATAGCTGCTGTCAAGCGAGCGATTGATAAGTACAACCAGGCTCGCAATGATGCGATTGAAAAAGTTGATGACTGGCTCATTCAGGACCTTGCAAACCGTGGCATCACGGCTGAAGACGATGCACCAGCGGCGACAGAGACACCTGGCGCTGCAATAGATCGGCTATCGATTCTTGAACTTCGACGCTACCACATGCGTGAACAACTCGAGCGAGACGATGCCTCGCAGGAACACCGTGAAAAAGTTGCTGAGAAAATGGTCATACTTGATCAGCAGAGAGATCATCTCACCACTGCCCTTGATCGGCTACTTCAAGAAATATTTTCTGGACAACGTCCTTTACGAGTCTTCCGGCAGATGAAGATGTACAACGATCCAGCAATGAATCCGTATCTGTACAAATCCGCCTCAAAGCTGGTTTCTTGATACAACAATAAAGCTGTTTGCATAAAGAAGTGCGTTTCGTACATGCCACCTTATAAATGATCTACCGAGATCATAGAAGAATGTCACGTACGACATCACCATGGACGTCAGTGAGACGGTAGTCTCTGCTCGCGGATTGTGATCCCGACCACTTTTTCCCTGGGCAAATGGAGTTCGACCGAATTCGACACCCCACCGTACCAAAGTATCTTGAAGCAACCCACGCCGCGCTAAATCAGGCAACAGACCCGCTACCGGTTTATCAGTGGACAAGATGCAATCCACGCGCGCAGACTTCAAAGAACTCTGTAAGGTGATGGAGGGACGTTGGATCGGAGAGGCGGTTTGGGTGGCCGACTGGCCGGGTTTCGGAAAGAAGGGTGACAAGTTCACCGACTGTTCCGATTTCAGAATCAGTCACGGCGACACTCGACTGCAGGCAATGATCGCGTTTTGGAATGGTGATAAGAACGCGGTCGTCCGAATGATCGCCTCATTGCTGAGGTGAGGTTTTCGGTTCTCTGATTTTGAGCATGCTCATTACTTGCTCAGTTCAACCATTGCTTCTCCCATGGCGAGACCGACATCCATATAGGTTTGTGAGTTGCCGTTGTAGTGACTGTTCGAAGCTCCACCCTGACTCAGTGGGTGAGTGTAAACAGTGGTGACGTTCCCCTTGAACTCCGGATACTTCCCGGAATTTCCGTCGACAGCGAGTTGAGCCTCCAGGATGAGCTTCTCATTACCCTGGGCAGTATCCTTTGCGGTTTGTCCGAGCGTTGCAACAACAAACTTCGCATTCGGTGCCTTGAATTCTTGACGCAGTGTCTTGATGAGATGGACCAGGTTTTTCTCGTATTGAAGTGCGTGTCCTTCGTTGTAGCGATCCTTATCGCCTTGCCACCAGCCGAAGCCCTCGATCTGATATCCACGTCCTTTCCAATGGGGAAACTGTTTATCGAAGTTGTTTAGCACTTCGTGCGCGGCATTAAAACAGTCGTCGTATTGTTTACCGGCGTACCATTTGATGGGTTTTGGCTCCGTTCCTTTTTCCCATGACAGTGGAGACTCTTTGTAGGCGGCATAGATCATTCCGCCGTGTTCGAATCGCTCGCTGCCCGGCGGAAGGAAATCCCAGGAAAGCGAACGATTGCCTTGCGAAGTTTTGAGGATGAGCACCGGTTCGTCGTAGTGATTGCCGACTGCATGTCCGAAGCCAATTTCTGGCCCAATGCGGCCACCACTGACTCCCAGCCATCGGCTTCCAGTTGCTGCAATAACGCCTTTGTACCAGACTTCATTACGGGCTACCCACTGTCCCCTGTCATTCATCAGATATGGATAGAGTCCTTTTTGTTTGACCAGGGTTGAGAGCGTCCCAGGCCGATCCATCCTGACGATCCAACCTAAGCCGTTGGCATCGTTCGTGAAGTAGGTGATTTTGAAGGGGACCTTTTTACCGCCCTCGAGTGCAATCTCTTGACGCACCGCTTCCTCGCCAATCTCTTGGCGATGAACCTCCGTCCCATTCACTTCCATGACATTCTGAGTCGATCCGCCATAGCCGGGACGAAACTCATAGACACCCGTGTCCTTGACTTGAACATGGCCGCGTGTGACATGCACTCCGCCACCCGGATATGCCGTTGGTTTGACTCCGCCGAAACTGGTGAGTTTCAAAGTTTTGATCGGCTTCAATGAATCGTAGTCGGCTTGCGGATTGTAGTCGCCTTCATAGACCGACACGACGGGATCAAGAAACTGCTTGCCCCAGCGAGAACTGCCACCATCAACTTTCCCGGCGCCTACCATGTTGGACTGGCCGGAGAGAATAAAGACTTTCACCGGCTTGCGTGCCGTCTCAGGTGCCTCACCGAGAATCGTGGACGCTGCGGTGGCGATGAAGCACAGCATGATCGAAAGATGACGCCATCCAAATAGTGGTTTTTCCTGCATCGTTTTTTTGTTCCTCAGATTCTCTGCCCGAGATGTTCGTAGTTTCATGTTCATTGAGGGTCTTTTTTGATGACCCGTTTCAGAATCGCAGTTTTATTGATCAAAACGGAACTGGATGCCAAACCTTCGGGTGAAATCGCTCCGCCGTGGTCAACGACGCTTGAGGTCTTCATGGGCAAGCACCTGCACCTCGGGAAGGAATTAAGAAGAAGACGGTCAACGGCACTTTCGCAAGCGTCTCGCTCGTCAGTTAAGCAATGATTTCTTTTACCACATTTCCAGCGACGTCGGTGAGCCGGTAGTCTCTACCTTGATGCCGAAACGTGAGTTTTGTGTGATCGAATCCGAGAAGTTGAAGTATTGTGGCGTTGAGGTCATGCACGTGAACAGGGTTGTTCGTAATTGAAAATCCTAATTCATCTGTTGCACCATAGATCGTTCCCGGCTTCGTACCACCGCCAGCAAGCCACATCGTAAAAGCATCCTTATGATGATCACGACCCGGTTCTCGTTTTTTTGTAGTGGGTGTATCTGCATTTCCTTGGGCCAGTGGCGTACGGCCAAACTCGCCTCCCCAGACCACAAGGGTTTCATCAAGCAAACCTCGTCTTCTCAAATCAGCTACAAGCGCAGCCATACCCTGATCAACATCACTGCATTTAGCAGGCAATCGAGTTTTAAGGTTCCCATGATGATCCCAGTCGGAATCAAAAAGCTGCACAAAGCGTACTCCTCGTTCGATGAGCCGACGGGCAAGGAGACAGTTGGCTGCAAATGACGGCTTCCCTGGTTCCACGCCATAAAGTTCCAACGTCTCAGCAGTCTCAGTCGACAAATCAGTTAGATCTGGAACGCTTGCCTGCATTCGAAATGCCATTTCATACTGGCTGATTCGTGTCGCAATTTCTGGGTCTTCAGTTTCGGCAAGACGCAGGGAATTGAGCCCGTTGACGGTATCAAGCAATCGCCGCCCATCTTTACGAGATCGCCCGGCTGGATTGCTGAGATAGAGCACGGGGTCACCACTGGAACGAAAACGAACACCCTGATGAATGCTTGGCAAAAACCCGTTTGACCACAGCTGTGAACCAGCACCACCGGCAGGACCAGAGAGCAATACAACATATGCTGGAAGATTCTCGTTTTCACTTCCTAAACCATACGTTGTCCAAGCACCAAGGGAAGGCCGTCCACCGCGCCCGAAGCCACTATGCATGAACATCTGGGCCGGAGCATGGTTGATTTCATCGGTGTGCAGACTGCGTACGACACACAACTCATCTGCCACACCCCCGAGGCAGGGAAGGTGTTCAACGACGTCAAGCCCAACATTACCTTGCTTGGAGAATTGAAATGGTGAACCTGCAAGAACTTTTTTATCACCGATAAATGCCAACTTTAAACCATCGAGTAATGCTTCCGGACAGTTTTCACCATGCCGTTTCGATAGGACTGGCTTTGGGTCAAGCATATCGATCTGGGATGGCGCCCCCACCATATGGAGATGAATCATCGACTTCGCACGAGGGCTGAAGTGAGAAGCATGCCCAAGAGACCGATCTCTTACACCAGGTTCTTGAGCCACCGGAGAATCGCTTGCCAACAATGTCGATAGCCCAACTGCTGAGAGCCCTAAACCCTGCCGAAAAAAATGACGCCGAGAAACATCAAGAAAATTCATTTTTTGCTCAGGCTTTGGCTGTCTCATACGACCTACCATGCTCTCAGTTTTTGGTGATTGTTTCGTCAAGATTTAAAATCGTTGCGGCTATTACATACCATGCTGCAAGCTCATTCGCGTTCATGCTTTCTGGTACATTTATCGCGGAATGATCTTTCATAATTGCTTCAACTTTTTTTGGATTCACTACCAATGATTTTCGTTCTGCATTCAACAATTTTTGCAACAGATTCACTTCACGTGCTTTTGGCTGCCGACTGACTGCAATACGAAATCCATAGCCAATACGTGATGTATCAGTATCCTCCGGTGACTCACAGAGCATACGTCTTCCAAAGGCAAAGGCAGCATCGGTGTACACTGGGTCATTTAATAAGACCAGTGCTTGAAGCGGTGTATTGGAACGAGAACGACTCGTTACACACGTCATACGTTCAGTTGCGTCAAAGGTCATAAAACTTGGGTATGGGCTACCTCGCTTGAGAACAACATAAATGCCACGACGGTATTGTTGCTCACCCGGACTCACTTTATATGTATATTTCTGACCGCCAACCTTCGACCACAAACCATCTGGCTGTGGTGGATGGATCGATGGTCCACCTTTTTCAGTACTTAGTAACCCTGCGATAGTGAGTGCGTTATCTCGAATACCTTCTGCATCCAGACGAAAACGTGGGCCTCTTGCAAGCCATTTATTTTGAATGTCTTGTAACCGTTTCTCCGAAGTCACGGTTGAAGACTGCCGATACGTTCTGCTGGTTACGATGCGACGAACCAGTTTTTTGAGGCTCCATCCATTTTCCATGAATTCGACTGCAAGACTGTCGAGCAGTTCTGGATGGGTTGGTCGTTCACCTTTAACGCCGAAATCCTCGAGTGTGGTGACAATACCTTGGCCAAAAATCTCAAACCAGACTCGATTGACAAACACTCTTGCTGTTAACGGATTGTCTTGTGACACAAGCCACTTGGCAAGCATGAGTCGGTTCGCGGGGCCTTCGGTCGTTCCACCGAGCACACCCGGTGTACCCGCATCAACCTGCCGTAAGGGGTCAGTAAAGTCACCGCGGTTAAAAACAAAGGTTTCACGCGGCTTCGCCCTTTCTTGCATCACGAGTGTCTTTGCCTCTGGAATAGAAGCCAGCTTATTTTGTAATTGCCTGACTTTCTTTTCCATTGTCTTCAAACGCACATCGGCGTCGTCTTGCTGATCCTGTTGATCGACTAACGTCTCTCCACCACAGGTAGTAGGCTGTTCACTTTCATCTTGATTACCATTCTTCTCTGTTTTTTCCCCCTTAAATTTTTTCACATCTTTCCGAGCATCACTGAGACTTTGGCTGATGGATTTTCGTTCCGCAGCCCAAGGATCGTTGCTTAAGTTCATTGATGGGCCGATGAACTTGATTGAAGATGGCACCTTTGGATTGGCTCGTTCTGCTTCTGCTTCTGTTGAATTAAAATACGCTGCGAAGCGGTAGTACTCTTCTTGAGAAAATGGGTCATATTTGTGATCGTGACACTGAGCACATTCCAGTGTGACTCCCAACCAGACTGCAGCCGTTGTGTTCACTCGGTCAAAAACCTGATTAATGCGACTCTCTTCTGGATCCGTTCCTGCTTCTACGTTGGTTGGTGCGCATCGATGGAAGCCCGTAGCGATTCGTGTTCCTTGATTTGTTTCGGGTAGTAGATCACCAGCAATTTGTGTAATTGTGAACTGGTCGAAAGGCATGTCGTCGTTCAATGCATCCACGACCCAATCTCGATACGCCCACATATCCCGCAGATCATCCCGCTGGAACCCATGGGAATCTGCATACCGCGCGAGATCGAGCCACATCCGTGCCCATCGAACGCCGAATTCATCACTTTGGAGAAACTCGTCAACAAGACTTTCATACGCGTCATCGCGGTCATCTGTCTCAAATGCCGCAACTACCTCTGGGCTTGGTGGTAAGCCAGTCACGTCGAATGCAAGACGTCGAATCAACTGACTTTTTTTCGCAACTGGAGCAAACTGAAGGTCTTTATCCGTATGTGCCGCCACGATCCAACCATC
The DNA here is from genome assembly GCA_039831725.1 of Pirellulales bacterium. Taxonomy (GTDB): domain Bacteria; phylum Planctomycetota; class Planctomycetia; order Pirellulales; family UBA1268; genus UBA1268. The sequence goes on along the minus strand of JBDOMQ010000114.1, from coordinate 1,806 downwards.
AATGGTCGGATCAATAACCATTGTGTCCTGTAGTCCAACCGCCGGTGGAGACTGTCGAACCGGAGCAACATATGACCAGTGCTTTTGCTGCGGAATCGTATCTGGCAGTTCACCACCTTGTTGAATCCATCGACGAAGCACGATCTGTTCACGGCCTGAAAGTCCCGGCCCCACGGGGGGCATTGCATCGTCATGCAACCGATCGAGTGACACTCTGCGAAGCAATTCGCTTTCACCGGGCTTGCCAGAAACTACTGCCGGTCCTGAATAACCACCAGCCAGGAATTCAGTTCGATCATCAAAACGCAAACCACCTTCTTGAACGCCAGGACCATGGCATTCAAAACAATGTCGTTGAAGGACTGGCAGAATTTCCTTTGTAAAATTAACATGCTCAGCCCCCTGGGAAACTGACAATGCAAGCAAGAACGGAATAGACAATTGAGTGGCTTTATGCATGCTTCCACTAAAGATTGATTCTATGGGACCGGCCTTAAGCGACGGCAATTACGGCCTGTTCACCCTAAAACATTACCTGTCAATGTTGCCATACCTTCGATAGTTACACGTCCTACACCCTCTCCGTGGACAAAAAACACCTGATTAGTAAAAACCAAGGGCATTTTTGTACATTTGCGACCACACTTCTTTGTAAAAGAAATCGTGCAATTGTGCATTAAGATAAATTGAAGGTGGGCGGTCACTTTCTAATTTTTTCTTTTTCTTCGGAACGCACGACATGGTCTCTTCCAAAAAAACGTTGCACGATGCTCGCAAAGCACTTCAAAGGCTTCTCATACTTTTCATTCTGACAAATATCTGTTGTGAGAATACTGGGTGGGCTGTTGAGAAGAACACTGAAGAACGACCAAATATTTTATTTCTGTTCGCTGATGACTGGGGCCGACATGCCTCGGTTCTTTCCAAGATTGACGGAGCGGCTGGTATCAATGACGTCGTCCAAACACCAAATTTCGACAAGGTTGCTAGTCGAGGTGTGATTTTTCGAAATGCACACGTGAGTGCACCATCGTGCACACCTTGTCGTAGTGCGTTACTTACAGGTAGACATTTTTGGCAAACGGGAACTGGTTCAATATTGCAGGGTGCTGTCTACGACAGCTCAATACCAAGTTTTCCACCACTCCTTCGAGAGCAAGGCTACTGCATCGGCTACTCCCATAAGGTCTGGAGCCCTGGTACTCCGGCGAATTCACCGTTCACAAAAGATGAAAGCTTCAGCAAAAACGGTGGTCGGATAAATCAATTCTCTCAAACCGTAACAAAGCTCATCACTAAGGGAACACCTCGCGAGGCTGCAAAACAATCAATCTTGGACGAGGTTCGCGGCAACTTCCGTGACATGCTCAGCAGTTGTAAGGACAACGCTCCTTTTTGCTACTGGTTCGGGCCCACTAATGTTCATCGAAAATGGATCAAAGGAAGTGGAAAAAAGTTGTGGGACATAAACCCTGATTCTTTGAAGGGCAAGATGCCTGCTTTTCTGCCTGATGTTCCGGAAGTACGACAAGATCTTGCAGATTATTTTGGTGAAATAGCTGCCTGGGATGCGGCTATTGGTGTCTTGCTTGATGAACTCGAGAAAGCCAAACTCACTAAAAACACACTCATTGTTATAAGCGGAGACCATGGAGCACCTGGTTTTCCCCATGGAAAATGCAACCTGTATAGTTTTGGTACCGGCGTATGTCTCTCTATAACCGGGCCGGGCGTGGTCGGCGGCCGTGTTGTTGATGACATGGTAAGCCTGATTGATCTTGCCCCTACATTTCTTGAGGCAGCACA
>JBDOMQ010000430.1:0-14795 GCA_039831725.1 Pirellulales bacterium | reverse complement strand
TCTGCTCACCCTCTTCATTTTCAACAGTACGCAGGCGGGTGAATTTTGCTGTGCCCACATGCTTTGATTTGTATTCATTTTCTTCAACATCTCGTTGCCCAACTCCACCGATGTGGAATGTTCTCATAGTGAGTTGGGTGCCTGGCTCACCAATACTCTGGGCACCAATAATTCCAACGGCCATGCCTTCTTCAACCATTGATCCCGTTGACAGGTCCATTCCATAGCAAAGGCGGCAAACCCCTAATGGAGCCTCGCATGTCAGTGGGCTACGAACCTGAATCTTTTCAAGTCCGAGGGCTTCGATTTCACGTGCTAATTTAGGGGTGATGAGTTGGTCTTCTTCCACGACAACTTCATCGGTTATGGGATTTGTAATATTTGTTCGACTGACTCGACCACGGATACTGTCAGCAAGGTTCACCTCTACTTTTTCACCACGATAGATAACAGTTTTCTCAATACCTTGAGTTGTGCCGCAATCATGCATTGTGACCACAACATTCTGGGCGACATCGGCCAATTTTCGCGTGAGATATCCTGAATCAGCAGTTTTGAGAGCTGTGTCAGCAAGTCCCTTTCGGGCCCCGTGGGTGGAACTGAAATATTCGAGGACGGTGAGGCCTTCTCGGAAGTTTGCCTTAATTGGCGTCTCAATGATTTTGCCAGACGGTTTCGCCATAAGTCCTCGCATGCCAGCAAGTTGACGAATCTGTTCAACACCACCACGAGCGCCCGAATGAGCCATCAGATAAATCGGATTTACATAACCAGAATATCGATTACTAGAACCAGTGTCCTGTTTGAGGTCATCCATCATTTCCTTGGTTATCTGTTCACGAACGTGTGTCCATGTATCAAGAACCTGGTTGTACCGCTCGCCATCGGTGATAACACCACGTGAATAGAGCTTCCGAATTTTGCTTACTTCTTTGTCAGCCTTGTTAAGAATATCAGGCTTGTTTTCAGGCGTGATGAGATCATCTGTTGCGAAGGAAAGGCCACTATTTGTACTCCAGCTAAAGCCAACACGATTCATATTGTCCAAAAGATCAATCGTATGACGTCTTCCAAGTAACTGATAGCAGTCAGAAATTACCTTTGCTAATTCACTTGAACGCATTGGCAAGTTATAGAAGAGCATGCTCTCAGGTAGGATCGAGTTGAAAAGGACGCGGCCAGCCGTCGTCTCCGTAATCGCTCCAGGCTTGCCAACAGCACCCTTCTCATCGATTTCACAGCGGTTGTCTGGCAGCTTGACTTTGATAATCGCATGGGTGTCGACCTTGCCCAGAGAGTGTGCCATCTCAACTTCTGCAAAGCTTCGGAAAACCATGCCTTCGCCGCGGCGCCCAGTCATCGACATGGTGAGGTAGTAACATCCCATCACAACGTCCTGTGAGGGCGAGATGATTGGCGCACCATTCGAAGGACTAAATATATTATTTGTTGCAAGCATCAGGGTATGTGCTTCCACCTGAGCTTCTATGGAAAGGGGAAGATGAACCGCCATTTGGTCACCATCAAAGTCAGCATTGAATCCCTTGCAGACAAGTGGATGCAACTTGATGGCATTTCCCTCAACCAGAACAGGCTCAAAGGCCTGAATGCCCATTCGATGAAGAGTTGGAGCACGATTAAGAAGAACAGGATGGTTATGAATGACCTCTTCGAGGATATCCCAAACTTCCGCGTCCTTACGCTCAAGCATCTTCTTGGCACTTTTAATTGTGTCAGCATGCCCAAGGTCTTTGAGTCGCCTAATAATGAACGGCTGATACAACTCAAGAGCAATCTTTTTGGGAAGCCCGCACTGGTGGAGGCGAAGACGTGGGCCGACGACAATAACACTTCGAGCGGAGTAATCTACTCGCTTGCCAAGTAGGTTTTCACGGAAACGTCCCTGCTTGCCTTTGATCATGTCAGTAAGGCTTTTCAGCGGCCGATTGCTCGAAGCAAGAACAGGTCGCTTGCAACGATTGTTGTCAAACAATGCATCAACCGACTGCTGAAGCATTCGTTTTTCATTGCGGATGATGACCTCAGGAGCATTGAGGTCAACAAGCTTCTTCAATCGATTATTGCGATTGATTATTCGACGATAGAGGTCGTTGAGATCACTCGTGGCAAAATTTCCACTATCAAGCATGACGAGTGGACGGAGATCTGGAGGGATGACAGGAATAACATCAAGAACCAACCATTCAGGCTTATTTTCACTATCACGAATTGCTTCAACAATCTTTAGTCGATTGACGAGGTCTTTGGCTTTCTGCTTGGACCCTGTTTGTTCGAGTTCTATGCGAAGCTCTTTTGAAAGTTCGACAAGATCAAGCCCAAGAAGCAATTTTCGAACTGCTTCTGCGCCCATTTCTGCTTCAAAAGCTGTCTCGCCATACTCGTCACGAGCCGCACGGCACTCTTCTTCGGAGAGTAGTTGTTGCTTTTTGAAGGGCGTGTCTTTTGGATCAAGAACAACATAGTCCTGAAAGTAGATCACCTTTTCAAGGCTGGTGGTCTTCATGTCAAGCAGAGCACCAAGGCGGCTCGGCATGGCCTTGAAGAACCAGATATGAACAATGGGAGCAGCTAACTCTATATGCCCCATTCGCTTGCGACGAACGCGACTATGGGTCACCTTTACACCACACCGGTCACAGATCATACCCTTGTATTTCATGCCCCGGTACTTGCCGCAGGAGCATTCCCAGTCCTTTTCAGGGCCAAAGATTTTTTCGCACATGAGCCCATCCTTTTCGGGACGGTATGTACGATAATTAATCGTCTCTGGTTTCTTTACCTCACCGAATGACCAGCTACGGATGTCGTGCGGTCTGGCTAGACTGATTTTTACAGCTGAGTAGTCATTGACGCGATCGTAGGTTGCTTCGCCGATGCTCACGGAGGGTTCTCCAGGGGATAATCAACTAGTGGTGTTAAAACTTTTTTGGGACAGTAACGTTTGAACGAAAAGCATTTTTCAATACTTATCATTCACTTTGATTAACTAAATACGACGTTTCTCTAATTGCATGTTCAAGGCGAGACCCCGTATCTCATTCGTGAGAACATCGAAGCTAGCGGGAGTACCGGCTTCAAGAGTATTTTCACCTTTAACCATGCTTTCATAAATCTTGGTTCTTCCTTCAACATCATCACTTTTAACAGTGAGAAGTTCTTGCAAGATGTACGCGGCACCATACGCCTCAAGAGCCCAGACTTCCATCTCACCAAACCTCTGTCCACCAAATCGTGCTTTACCACCTAGTGGTTGTTGAGTAATGAGTGAGTATGGGCCTGTTGAACGAGCATGAACCTTATCATCAACAAGATGGTGCAACTTCAGCATGTAGATGTAACCCACAGTTGTTTCTTGCTCGAGTGGTTCGCCCGTGCGGCCATCAAACAACTTGGCTTTTCCATGCTTCGGTAGGCCAGCATCATCCAGAACGGCGTTGATCTCCTCTTCGCTTGCACCATCAAAGACAGGAGTGATGGCTTGGAACCCAAGCATTTTCCCTGCCCAACCCAGGTGCGTTTCAAGGATTTGGCCAACATTCATTCGGCTCGGAACCCCAAGAGGATTCAGCATGATCTGTACAGGCGTGCCATCGGCTAGAAACGGCATGTCTTCCTTCGGTAAAACCTTAGCGATGACACCCTTGTTTCCATGCCGTCCGGCCATCTTGTCACCAACAGAAATAACTCGCTTCGCCGCGACGTAAACCTTAACCATCTGCAGAACACCAGGTCGCAGTTCATCGCCGCGTTTCATGCTATTCAGGCGACGTTCTTTGGCATCGAGTGCCTCTTCTACAGCAGGCCACAGGGTTTTATAAAGTCTCTCGATGTCAGATTTTCTTTGTGGAGAGCGAATGTCGAGCGCTTCTAGTGAGAAATCAGCCGCTCGTTCCGCAACAATTTTGTGATCTTGGTTCCGAACAAGAGGGCTACCGTCGGCAGCAGCAAGGGGCTTCTGAAGAACCTTCTCGATCTCCGCAACAAGTGAACCGAACGCCTCAGCAACCAGAAGATTGCCTTCGCTTTCAGCCTCTTTAATCTGCTTTTGGAAATCACGACGCTCTTCTTCCGACAGGCTCATCTGTCGAGCAAATTTTTCCGTGGCAATAACGATGCCCTCTACTCCAGATGGAACCTCCAGCGAGTCATTCTTTACATCTTCTCCAGCTCGCCCGAAAATTGCATGAAGTAGCTTTTCTTCCGGAGTGAGTTCGGTCTTGCTTTTTGGAGAAACCTTTCCAACAAGAATGTCTCCAGGACGTACGTAGGTGCCTATACGGACAATGCCGCCATCATCGAGATTATGCAGTGCTCGTTCACCAACATTTGGAATATCACGAGTGAATTCTTCTCGGCCGAGTTTCGTATCTCGAATTTCAATATCGTATTCTTCGATATGAATCGATGTGTAAACATCGTCTTCAACAAGTTCTTCACTGATAATAATAGCATCTTCGAAGTTAAACCCATCCCATGACATGAAGCCAACAAGGACGTTGCGACCTAAGGCGAGTTCGCCCTTGAACGTGGCAGCCCCGTCAGCAATAACCTCATTTTTTTCAACTTTTTGGCCAAGTTGAACGATTGGTTTTTGATTCTGACAGGTTCTTTCATTCAGCCCAACATATTTTCGCAGCTTGTAAACGTCGGTTTCGTTTATTTCAATCGAATCTGCGTCAACATATGTGATGGTTCCCTTGCGGTCAGCCCGAATAAGCAGGCCTGAGTTGGCTGCGACATCTCGCTCCATGCCCGTAGCTACGATGGGCGGTTCGGTCACAAGCAGTGGGACTGCTTGGCGTTGCATGTTTGAACCCATTAACGCTCGATTCGCATCATCATGCTCGAGGAACGGAATAAGTCCTGCCGATACGCCAACCATTTGACTCGGTGCGACATCGATGTACTGAACCTTCTCTGCTGGAACGAGCACGAAATCCCCTCTGTAGCGAGCAACGATAGTTTCTCCACAGACTTTGCCATCAACCACAGGGGCATCTGCTGGCGCTAAATAGGCCTCATGTTCCTCATCAGCCCGTAACCACACAACGTCATCGAGCAGTTTGCTTTTGGAAACCTTGCGATACGGCGTGACAAGAAATCCATACGAGTCGACACCAGAGTAAATAGCCAGACTCGAAATAAGACCGATGTTGGTACCTTCAGGGGTCTCGATTGGACAGATACGTCCGTAATGAGAAATATGAACGTCACGAACCTCAAAGCCTGCCCGCTTTCTATTGAGGCCACCAGGGCCAAGCGCGGAAAGACGTCGTTCATGCGTAAGCATGGAAAGAGGGTTCGTCTGGTCAACAACCTGCGAAAGCTCCCCTCGCCCGAAGAAATACTCGATGGCTGCAGAGATACTTTTTGGATTAATAAGTGAACGCGGAGTCATCTCAGAGATGTCTTTGAGGCTCATTCTTTCCTGAACGGTTCTTCGGAGTTTCAAGAAACCCTTGCGAAGTTCATCACTCGCCAGTTCATCAATCGTCCGCAGTCGTCGATTTCCCAAGTGATCAATGTCATCAACCTCGACCGTCTCGTTTTCGCTATTCATTAACTCCAGCATGTAGCGAATTGCTGCAATCAAATCATCAGCACGAAGCGTCATCTCTGTTTCGGGAACAGAGAGACCGAGCTTTCTGTTAATTCGAAATCTACCGACTCGACCCAAACGATAGCGATTTGTGTCACGGAACTTTTCGTCAAAAAGCGTAGTGGCTTTTTCTAATGCTGCCGGATTGCCTGGTCGTAATCGTTGATAAATGCGAATCAGTGCATCTTGGTGACTTGGGGCAACAGACGTCCTCTTTTTTGCTTCATCAGCATCCTCTCGAAGGCTATTTTCGATAAGGGGCATTTTGTTTGAAGGCATTAACTCAACAGCCTTAAGGCCAGAAGAGCAGATGAGCTCAGACTGATCTCGAGTGATCGTGCAACCAGCTTCTGCGATAATCTCACCGGCACGGTCACTGCTCTTCGGATACACAATGTCGTCAGCGGCAGTTTTGCCTTCGAGTTTTGAAACACTACGACTGCCGGCAACTTTTTCAACTTTTGTCTTGTTGAACAGTTTTAAAATGTCAGTATCGCTGCTCAGTTTGGGATCCATCGCTCGGAGTAGAGTCAGCGCTGAAAATTTTCCACTTTGATCGATTCGTACCTGAAGGGTGTCTTTCTTTGATACGTTGAGTTCGATCCAGCTACCACGTTCGGGGATGATTCGGCAGTTGTATGTTTTACGATCAGTTGATTCAGTATCAGCGACAAAGTCGATACCCGGAGAACGATGAAGTTGGCTGACAACAACCCGCTCAGCACCATTAATGATAAACTCCCCGCCACCCATCATGATTGGGACATCACCAAGATAGACCTCTTCTTCGATAGGCTGCTCTCGGGTAAGCCGAAGCCACACGCGAAGTGGGCGACCGTATGTCAGACGAAGTTGTCGGCATTCATCCGGATCGTATCGAGGTTTTCCAAGATCGTATCGGACGTACTCTAGCCGAACGGTTTTGTCATAGCTCTCGATCGGAAATATTTCCCGAAGGACGCCTTCAATTCCCTGATCTTTTCTTTTGCTTGGAGGAATATCGTATTGCAGGAAGGACTCAAAGAATCGAGTCTGAATTTCCGTCAGATCGGGCATCTCGTGACTGCTTCGATTGCTACCAAAGTGACGAATTTCTGTGGGCTGGAGTCGGCGAACAGCACGAGTTGCCATTGACAAATCACTCCTTGCAGAGGGAAAATATGAGACGAATTGGGCTACGGATGTTATGGGGCACTAGGGTTTTGAGTACCACTCAGCACATACACTGAGTCGGTGAATCAAAAGAAACGGACGGTGCCGTACAAGCACCGACAAGTGATCAGGTGTGATCAAAATATTGGACACAGGAAATCCGCAGTGAGCGGGATCGGAACAGAAGGATTGCACGCAAATACTATACCGTTTACTTGCCAAGCCGCCAATGGCCTGGCTAGAAAACAGAAAAACAGCCAAGAAACTACTTAACAGAGACCTTGGCTCCAGCTTCTTCAAGCTCTTTCTGCAGTTTTTCAGCGTCTTCCTTCGAAATTCCTTCTTTGACCTTGCCAGGAGCACCTTCAACAAGATCTTTTGCTTCTTTCAGGCCCAGTCCGGTTGCCGAGCGAACCACCTTGATCACACTGATCTTGTTGTCACCAAATGATTCCAAAACAACGTCAAACTCAGTCTTTTCAGCCGCAGCTTCACCGCCACCGTCACCGCCGGCAGCAGCACCGCCAGCTACCATGACAGCACCACCTGAAGCAGGCTTAATACCATGCACCTCATCGAGGTAATCAGAGAGTTCTTTCGCTGCCTTCAACGTGAGGCCGACGATGCGATCACCGAGTTCCTTTGTATCTGTCGAAAATTCCCGGGTTGACTCTGTTGCTTCAGCCGTTGCCATTGATCGCGATCCTTTCACTCAAGTTTAGCCGTTAAGGCTTTCAAATGTATTAGTTCGAACTCGTTTTCCCGTCACGTAGACGCCGGGAATCATTTTATTGACTGTTTCCATGCTCTCGATTCGTTGGGACGTAAGAACGCCTTCGGTCAACTGAATCTCGAGCCTTTTTTCTTACCACGAAATTTCACTATGACTAGTCCAAAAATTTTGGGCTTGACTGTATTTTTGTGGAATTTCCTAGTCGCCTACTCCTTTTTCACTACTCTAGGCCGCAGTGGCCTCATCACCAGCCTTTTCCAACTCTTCCACACGGCTCTTTATCTGGCCTGCCAGTGAGCTTCCGCCGCCCAAAAACTGTCCAGATAATGTCGCACCAACTGATAGCATTTGGCCAGACAAAATAGAGAGTTGCTCTGTTCGATTTGGCCATTTTGCAACCTTTTTCAGGTCGGCGGGGTCAAGTTTTGAGCCATCCATTGCACCGCCCCGACACTCGACCTCCTTGAAATCATCGAGTTCGGCAAGGCGATTCAGTTCCTTTGCCAAGTCGACAACGTCTTCGCCTCCCCAGCAAAGAGCCAGCATGCCGCTGAGGTTTTCAAGCGCGGGTGCGAGTGGCGTTTCAGCAAGAACACGCTTAGCAAGTGCATTCTTGATTAGCTGAAGACTGATGTTTTTTTTCCGCAGTGTGAGTCTCAGGTCGGTCGTTTTTTGGGCGTCAAGTTGACCAAGAGACACAACAAAAACGTCCCCAACGTCTTGAAGTCGAGATTGGAGATTGTCCATCATGAGTTGTTTGACAAGTTTGCTCATGGTTTTTTCTGGTGTTTGTGTTGGTTTGGTTTCTGGGTTAAGGGATCGCAGTTCGTGGATTGATGCGCTACGCAGCTACCATCACTCCGGGTGACATAGTGGCAGCAATAGCGACTGTTTTGATGTACTGACCTCGGACTGCACTCGGCTGCATACTTCGAATTTGTTCAAGAAATGCATGAATGTTTTCAACAAGTTTATCACTTTCAAAACTCGCTTTCCCAACTGCGGCGTGAATGATGCCAGTCGGATCATTGCGAAATTCGACTTTGCCAGCTTTGTACTCTTTGACAGTTTTGGAAATATCAGCCGTGACCGTTCCGGCGCGTGGACTCGGCATTAATCCTCGAGGGCCCAGAATTTTTCCAAGAGGGCCAACAAGACCCATCATGTCTGGCGCTGCAATGCACACATCGAATTCTGTCCATCCACCTTTGATTTTCTTTGCTAGGTCGTCGCCACCAACTTCCTCCGCTCCTGCAGCGGTTGCATCATCAGCAAGATTTCCTTTTGCAAAAACGACAACACGTTTTGATTTACCAATGCCATGAGGAAGAACAATAGATCCTCGTACGATCTGATCCGCTTGCTTGGGATCAATTCCCAACCGAATATGAATTTCAACTGTTTGATCGAATTTTGTCGGTGGAAACTTCTTGAGTGTTTCGACAGCTTCTGAGAGTGGAAGTGGTGCTTCATCGGCCGGCTTGGCGGCAAGAGCAGTTTTCATGCGTTTGGTGAATCGCACTTTTGGATTCCTCTGTAGTAGAGACGTTTTTAAGTTCAAATTTTGCTTTTGAAGAAGCCCCAGGCTGGAGTTTGTTGGTCACTCGTGCATGGTGCTGCATTTCTGCTTCATCAGGAGCCGAAATGGCACGGTGCCATGGCCGCGACGCTTTTCACCTTCAAAACCTTGGATTATTACAGGTTTTTTTCAGTATTCAACCTTCGACAGTAATCCCCATGCTACGGGCTGTTCCGGCAATCATCCGGCGGGCATGTTCGTCGTCACGTGCATTGAGGTCCGCAGACTTCATTTTAACAATCTCATCCAACTGATTGACAGAAACTTTCCCAACTTTGTCCTTATTTGGAACCCCAGATCCCTTGGCAAGGCCAGCTGCTTTTTTCAGCAAAGCGGCTGCTGGCGGGCTTTTGGTGACAAAATCAAAGGATCGGTCGTTGTACACAGTGACGACTACAGGAATCGGCATGCCGCCAGCTTCTTTGGTCTTATCATTGAATTGTTGCACAAACTGACCCAAATTAATGCCGAATCGACCAAGTGAGGTGCCGACCGGAGGTGCAGGAGTTGCCTGACCACCTGGCACTTGAAATTTTGCTTGACCTGTTACCTGTTTTGCCATCAGCCCAAATCCTTATAAGTTTCCGTCACAACATGAACTTCCCATCATGCCGCTAAATTTCTTCCTGTCAAAGCCCCTATGGCGGTTTTCGCTTAAAACTGGCCAGAGGCCTGTTTCGCTGGTCTTGGGCAGTAGCGATTGTCTTGGTCCAGAAGTTGCTCCATGCCCTTCTTGATCGAAATCACAACACGGGAATCTGTGGGGGACACGAGACGTTTTCCGAGCTAGACCGTTTCAATCTGCCAGTACTCAATATCGACCGGTGTCGAGCGACCGAAAATGCTCAACATAACAGTGACACGACCGTTTGCCTCGTCAATCTGCTCAACCTCACCTTCGAAGTTTTCGAAGGTACCTTCATTGATTTTGACGCGATCACCCTTCTTAAAGTTGATTTTCAGTTTTGGTGTCTCTTCAGCCTTTTCTTCACCCTTGTTAAGCAGTTTTGCGACATCCTGAGGCAACATTGGGCTTGGCTTTCCTCCAGAGCCCGTGAAATCACCAATGCCACCTGTTTCACGTACAAGAAACCAGGTTTCATCACTCAGAATCATATTTACAAGAATGTAGCCGGGGTAAAGTTTTCGCCAAACAACCCGTTTTTTCCCACTTTTGAATTCAGTGACTTGTTCTTTCGGAACCACGACTTCACCAAACCATTGATCCATACCCTGCATTGCGATGCGTCGCTGAAGTGTTTCTCGAATTGAGTCTTCTCGATTGCTTTGAACTTTAAGGATGTACCAGTCCATATCTCCGGCTGCAGGAACTGCTTCTTCAGCCTCATCGTCTTCCCCATCAAGCATCACAGGCTTTGCATTTTCACTGCCAGAAAACGGATCATCCAGTTCAACGGGACCGTCGTCTTCGTCGTCTTCCACAAGCTCAGCTGATTCAAGCGAAGCGGTTTCGTTTTGGGATTCTTCTTCATTGCTGCGGTTTATCTCAGCAGGTTCATGCTGTTCGGAGGCAGTTGGCTCGGGGCCACCACCAGCTGTTTCATCAGTTGCTGTAGGCTCAGTTTCTGAAATGTTCTCGTTATCTTGCATTGCTATCCATGAAGTGGTCTTGAGGATGTTTCAGTCTTGTTTGTTGGGTTCCTAGCCTTGAAGGAGGCGAAGGACAAACCACCAGAAAAGATCGTACACGGCTAAAATTCCAGCGAGTGTAAAGATCAGGAAAATAATCACGATTGAGCTGCGAATGACCTCATCCCGCGTTGGCCAAGAAACCTTTGTCATTTCTGCTTCAACAGCGATAAGGAAATCTGCAACGCTCGGTGTATTGACCATTCTAAAACTCACCCAAATGCCAACAGCGAGCAGAACGCCAGGAACAAGAAACCGAACGATTCCCAACTCATCGCTACTCAGTGAACTGGTGGCATCACCGCCCAGCCAAAGAGGCAGAAGTTGGGCAAGTCTCCAAACACCAATTGCAATGGCGATTGCGACTGCAGCAAATGTAACTTGGCGAGCGACTCGACCCTGCTGACGCTTATAGAGCGAAAAACTGAGGAGGCTTCCCAAGAAGGTTGCGGCTGGTTGTTGTGTTCCTGCCATAGCGTATAAATTTACCTGTAGACAAAGGTTTATGGGTTTATGGTTTCAGATGATCCTGATTTTTCTACCAATACTGCCCGCCCGAATACAGCCGGTTCACATAAGTCCCCTGAGTTTTGGCTTTTCCAAGCCTCGTAGCGATCTCGGTTAAATTCTTCGGACGATCAGCAGGGGCGGCGGGAATCGAACTCGCAACCTCTGGTTTTGGAGACCAGCGCTCTGCCAATTGAGCTACGCCCCTGTGGAAGTGCGGGGCCCGGTTGCCCGAACCCCGCACGAGTAACTTTTTCTGACGATGCCAGCACGTCTGGTCACCGAACAAATCGAGAGTCAAGAAAATCAGTCAAGAATCTTCGTGACAACCCCCGATCCGACAGTTCGGCCGCCTTCACGAATAGCGAAGCGAACGCCATCATCTATTGCGATTGGTACCATCAACTCAACTTCCATCTTGACGTTGTCGCCAGGTGAAACCATTTCGACTCCACCCATCAGTTTTGTTGCTCCAGTCACGTCAGTTGTTCTGAAGTAGAACTGTGGACGGTAGCCAGCGAAAAATGGGGTATGACGACCACCTTCTTCTTTTGAAAGAACGTAGACTTCGCACTCAAACTTCATGTGTGGCTTAATTGTGCCCGGTTTGGCCAGTACCTGACCGCGTTCAATGGCGTCACGGCTAATTCCGCGAAGAAGGCAACCGACGTTGTCACCAGCCTGCCCACTGTCGAGAACTTTTTTAAACATTTCGACACCGGTGACGGTTGTCTTATCAGCTTTTTCTTTTAAACCGACAATTTCAACTTCATCGCCGACGTTTACGACGCCTCGTTCAATTCGGCCGGTCGCGACAGTACCTCGACCTTCGATTGAAAAGACATCTTCGATTGCCATAAGAAATGGCTTGTCGAGTTCTCGTTCTGGCTCTGGGATATACGCGTCAACAGCATCAAGGAGGTCTGAGATGCACTTGCTTGCTTCAGGGTCAGCAGGACTGTCATAGGCAGGCTTGCTGGCGCCTCGAATAATCGGGATATCGTCGCCAGGGAACCCGTACTTAGTCAGTAGTTCACGAATCTCCATTTCAACGAGGTCGAGTAATTCTGGATCATCGACCAAGTCAACCTTGTTCAGGAAGACGACCAATGCCGGAACACCCACCTGACGCGCCAACAGAATGTGCTCACGTGTCTGAGGCATAGGGCCATCAGCAGCACTCACAACGAGAATCGCGCCGTCCATCTGGGCAGCGCCAGTAATCATATTCTTGACAAAGTCAGCATGTCCTGGGCAGTCAATGTGAGCGTAGTGACGCTTCTCAGTCTGGTATTCGACGTGACTCACAGCAATGGTCACCGTTTTTGTTTCGTCTCGAACGGTTCCGCCCTTTGCAATATCTGCGTAGCTCTTGGCCTCAGCCAGATCCTTTGCCGCCTGCACGGCGACAAGGGCACCGGTGAGCGTCGTTTTCCCATGGTCAATGTGCCCGATCGTGCCGACGTTCACGTGGGGTTTTGTTCGCTCAAAAGTATCCTTAGCCATGCTCTTTTCCTCGGCCTTTCATCATTGAAGGGGAAACAGGTTTTTTGACCTGCTCGTTGTAAAAAACTTCAAAATTATTCTGTTACGGCTACGAACCGCACCAGATTGTATCGTTAAATTCTCAAATACGGGACATTCTCTTTTAATTTCAAAGCCCAATAAGGCAGAGCTGCTGATGGGACTTGAACCCATGACCTCGTCCTTACCAAGGACGCGCTCTACCAACTGAGCTACAGCAGCCTAATTGCTGTCTGGGCATCGATTATGTACCGCACTATCTCCTGCATAGTTTTAAACTTTTTGTCACATCTGAATAGAAGCAAAACTTAATATTTCATGAAATAAGATGTTTTTCTTACTAGATCAGTACAAAGAGCGGGTGAAGGGAGTCGAACCCTCGTCTTTAGCTTGGAAGGCTATTGCTCTACCATTGAGCTACACCCGCTGGTTTTCGTGTTTGTGTGGGATGTTTCACTTCGGCATTTTATGGTGTTTTATCGAATTTCTGTTGAGTGGGCATCCATTTTATGTAGTGGGGAGTACAGGATTCGAACCTGTGAAGGCACTGCCATCAGATTTACAGTCTGACCCCTTTGACCGCTCGGGAAACTCCCCTTCGCAAAATGTGGTTGTAAATGCTTCTTTTTGACGATTCCAGGAGGTTCCTTAAACTGGCCTACCTGTTTTTTTCTCCTTTTTAAGCACCATTTTCTTCTTACTGAAATGTTGTATCGACCTCGCCCAATGTGTGGCCGGTTCGGTCGGCAGGCAAAGCCTCCGTCCAGTGTCGGCATCCGATCGACGAACGAGTCCACAAACGAACCTACGTCGAACAGTTTCCATCCGGCTGCGTCGTGAGCTAGCGGCGGGACTTGAACCCGCAACCTGCTGATTACAAATCAGCCGCTCTGCCAATTGAGCTACGCTAGCGGGCCTTTTGGACCGCGAACCGAACAAGTCTACGGATTCACTGGCGGCGTGCAAGGCGGAGGAAAGCAGGACAACGACTGGAGTCGCCAGCCAGAAAACGATTTTTCGGGTTTGTTTGACAAAGATGAAATTGGATTTATCAGGTTATTTGTGACTCCCACTGCAAAAAAGACGGGAAAAGTACCGGTGTATTTCTGAAAGTCAGGTTTTACTGCTCTGGGGTCTTTGGGGCCTTGGGTTCCTCAAAACGAACGCTTAGGCAATATTTACTGATTCGTGTTCGGGCGTTGAGGTGGCAATACTCAGTCTGCAATCAGATGCCGGTATTTCTCTCTTTTGTCCCGGCAACGTTTTTGGTGCCGACAGGATACATTCATTCCAGTTCTAAATTGGGATACAAAACGTGATTCGAGGGTGAAATGCATTCAAAAACCGGATCAATGAAAACTGCTGGCGAGATGCCGCCATCTGTTCATGAGGTTGTTCTTGTTGAATGTCCTGATGAAGTTGGCCTTATCCATAGAATCACTGGCGTTTTATCCTCTCACCAATGGAATATTGAAAGGAACCAAGAGTTTGTTGATGGTGTGGCTTCCCACTTTTTTTTTCGTGCAGAGGTGTCATCCAACACCCAGTGCACGACGCAGGGTATGTCTGACCTTCAAGATGCACTTGTTCGTGTCTTACCCGCCAAAGCAAGTGTCCGCATAATGTCGCGTGAGCTAAGGCCCATCATTATTTGTGCAACTCGTGAGCCACACTGTCTAGGCGAGTTACTTTTGCTTGATGCTGTTGGAGAGCTCCCTGGAAAAATCGTTGCGGTAATCAGCAACCACAACACCTTGTGTCAGCTTGTTGAGAAATTTGAGGTACCTTTTCATTTTTTGCCTCACAAGGAGAAAACACGGGAAGCTCACGAGCAGCAGTTAGCCGAATTAATTGACACCTATGCCCCCGAGGCTATTGTTCTCGCACGATATATGAGAGTTCTCTCCGATCGTTTTGTTGATCGGTATGCAGAAAAACTGATCAACATTCACCATTCGTTTCTACCAGCCTTTGTGGGGGCGGCACCCTATCGGCAGGCGTTTGAACGAGGTGTTAAAGTGATTGGGGCA
>JBDOMQ010000337.1:0-3019 GCA_039831725.1 Pirellulales bacterium | reverse complement strand
GCAAACTTGGTGGCATCTTCAGGATCAGTGACAACAGTCACATCGTTTTCACTCTCACTGATAATGCGGCCTGTATGCACTTTGCCCTGTACTGTCTGAATGACATGGGCCTGGTATTGATCACTCACGGCCTTGCTGGGAAGAACAATGGCTTCAACGAGATCTTTCATCTTGAAACGGCCTGCCGCCTGCGTCAGGTCAGGTCCAGTGGCACCGCCGTTACCATCAAAACGATGACAGACAATACACCGGGCTGCCTCAAATGTGCGTTTTCCATGAGCAAAATTACGTCGTTTCTTCATGCCTGCGTCGGTTGAGGCAAGAACGGTATCAACAGTCCACTTCTGACCAGGACCTTCCGGCTTTGGGAGTGGCGGTGGGATATATGGTTTGCGTACACCAAGCGTCTCAAGAGCGAGTTTTTCGTTTTCGGTAAATCCTTTGAGACTTTCTGCTTCGATATTGGCAAGAAACTTTCTGTAGCTGTTGCCACCTGTCCATGTTTGTGCCCGATTCAACCACGTGAAATAGGCTTTGCGATCTGCAGTGGTCCAGAGTTCTTTTTCATTGACTGTTCGTAGGATGTAGGCGTAATGAATTTGCAGAAGATCGGTTCGATTGTTAAGCACTCCCGTGACCGCACGACCGTAGCCAGCATTTCGCTTTGCAATCCGCTCAAGGTCAGCCTCATTCGGTGCCAGGTTTGTTTCACCAGAGGTCTGAGTTGATAAAAGATTTGTTAATTTTGAAACAATTCCTGGTGCTCGAACAGCAACAAGCAAACTTGATAGTGATCTATTGAGTTCTCGATAGTCGTCTTTTACTTCTGCAAATTGAATATCTTTTGCGAATGCAGAATCTGTTTGAGACCAGGTATTCTGTGAACGCGTTACCGCTGCCTGTTTCCATTGATGATCATGTGATGATGTCGCTTCGATGCGCCCCGACGTCCATTCCCAGGAATCGTCAGAATTGATCACAGTCTCATGACCGTCTTCATGTTGTACTCGGAGACATACTTTCACGGCGGCCGGCCCCCCAATATTTTTGAGAGCAACCCGTATCGTATTTGCACCCTTGTTGAACGGTACCTTCACAGATTCACTGACTGGGTACATCCAGTCCCTACACGATGTAACTTTTTCTCCGTTGAGAAAAATATCACCACCATTGTCTGTGGACGCGACGATATGTGCAGCAGCAACTGGTTCAGGTAGTGAGAACGTTTTCTGAAAAGTCAGTTCTTCACCAGCTGAAGATTCTGCCTGTGCGTTCGACCAGATCCACCGTGCAACTGATTGCTTGGTTGAGTGTGATTGGGTTGCTTGGTGTCCAGCTGGAAACAATGGTGCAAACTTCTTTGCAATCTGTTGTTTAACACTGGCTGTTGGTTCACCAAGACGAATGAAGGCAAGCTCATACGCTCGTATCAGGTCGAGGAGTGTATTTTTGTCGAGATCTTCGACAGGTATTCGATCGAGTGCAGCAAGAACGTCTGGCTGAGCTGACTGTTCTGCCTGTCGTGCGACAGCGAGGGCGGCATTGATGCATGCTCTCGGTTCAGACGATGCGAGTGCTTGTGCTTGCCATGCTTCAACTGGCTGATGTTCAAGCACAATACGAGCTGCATATCGAATAAATCGATCGGTATGCCCAAGGTGCGTCAGTGCCAGGTCAATGGCACTGGTTGGATTTTTCTGTGGTGCATGAAAGGCTTCGAGCTGTCGACGGATTTTTCGTTCTCCCGCACCGGCAGCATTCTTTGCATCAATAGGATCAGTTGCCTCATTTCCGATGTAGGTGACGCGATAGAGTTCACTCTGACCACCACGTCCACCAACGGCAAAATAAATTGCACCATCTTTACCGATGGTCATATCTGTCAGAGGAAGTGCGTTCCGCCCAACAAATTCTTCTTTCTCTGCTGTATAGGTTGATCCAGAGGGCGTCAGGTGAATGGCGTACATGGTCCCAAAGGTCCAGTCGCAAATGTAAAAAGCTTTTTGATACTTTGCAGGGATCTTTGCACCGTATCCGAATGCAGCACCAACCGGCGAACCTGGCCCAATATCGACCATTGCCGGGAGGCTATCTGGATAAGCAGCCGGCCACTTCGCCGTTCCACTTCGCCATCCAAGTTCACTCCCACTTGTTGCGTGATTGACTCGGGTTGGTCGATACCATGGCATGCCAAAGTCCCATTCCATATCGGCGTCGTAGGCAAAAATTTCACCATCCGCGTTAAACCCAAAGTCATACGGGTTGCGGTATCCGGCACTCCATACTTCCCATGTCTTTCCATCCGGGTCCGTGCTCACGATATAGCCGCCGGGTGCGAGTCTGCCTGTTGCATGACCATTGCCGTCCCACATTCTGGGAATGATCTGATCTTCATCCCAGTTGGCCGGCAAGCGGCTTGATCCGTCAGAAGCCACTGACACACGACGCTGGTTCGGTCGAATACCGGCCATTGTCTGTGGCTCAGTCACATCTGTTACAGCAAAAGGCAGTTTTGTATGGTTGCCGCAGATGATGAAGAGTTTTTTTCCGTCCGGTGCGAGCAAAATGTTATGGGCACCATGTTCACCACCTGCTGCTATGTCATGCAGCTTTTCAACCTGATCGGGCAGACTATCACCGTCTGAGTCGGTGAGTCGGAACAGGCCATGAAAACTGCCACCATTGCAGACGGCGTAGAGGCTATCGAATGCCCAAAGTAGGCCTTGTGCACCGGAGAGTTCTGCTGGCACTTTTTCGACTACTGTTTCCGTTGATCCATCAAGTGCGGCTGGCGTAATTCGAACAAGTCCCTTTTCCTGTTGATCGCATGCGTAGAGTCGACCTTGCGGATCAGTTGTGAGCGATACCCACGACCCAAGATCATCTCGCGGAACGTCAAAAAGCTTTTCGACCTGATATCCGTCAAGCACATGGAATGCGTCTTGCTTACCATCATCTGACTGTCCTGCTGTGACAGCCGGCATGACCTCACGGTTTTGCTTCCACGTTTGATCAGCTG
>JBDOMQ010000028.1:0-3024 GCA_039831725.1 Pirellulales bacterium | reverse complement strand
CACGCGGCGTCGCTCGGTCAGGCTTTCGCCCATTGCCGAAGATTCTCGACTGCAGCCATCCGTAGATGTCTGGGCAGTGTCTCAGTCCCAATGACGCGGGTCATGCTCTCACACCCGCTACCCATCGTTGCCTTGGTGAGCCATTACCTCACCAACAAGCTAATAGGATGCAGGCCCCTCCCCTGACGGAATCACACCTTTGGTCCGAAGACATTATCCGGTATTACCTGCAGTTTCCCGCAGCTATCCCAGATCGGGGGGTAGGTACCTACACATTACTGTCCCTTTCGCCGCTGTCCATTTACCGAAGTAAACTTCTCGCTCGACTTGCATGCCTAATCCACGCCGCCAACGTTCATTCTGAGCCAGAATCAAACCCTTCAATTGATTGGCTTATTCTGCCGAAGCAGATGTATTGCCGAACCGGATACCACTGCCAAAAGCAATGGATATCGAAGGCTCATTCTGTACTTTAAATAGTTTCATTCCCACCTGTTACCCAGCAAAAGCAACCGCTTCTGCAAGGTGCCTTTCGGCGAAACAGGCGGTGCCGGTCACGATCGCGTGCCGGCCGAAACCGAAAGAGATTAACAACCAAATTGTCAAAGATCATTTCCGATACCGCAAATGCAATTCCGGAAACAGTGAAAGATAACAGCCAATACGAAAGCGTCAACCTGCTCAAAAAAATTTGGCTCATGTCGGCTGCAGATTCGGGAAACACAGCGTGCCCACCCCACGTGTCAGAACCACTATATTACGGTCTTTATCGGAAGAAATACCATGTCCTCAATTGCTTCGTTCAGCCTCAAGTGTGACAGGCACATCAAGCCGGTGCCCCTGCCTTTCAACTGCAATAAGCACCCGGTCACCTGGCTTCTTTGACTCAATAGCGGTCAGAAAGTCGTCAACCGTATCAATTGCAGCATTATCGACCCCAACAATGAGATCTGCATTCGACCGATCCACTCGCTCAAACTCCGCCACAAAAGGTCCCTGACGACGACTCTCGCGTACCATACGAAAACCTCGAATACCGGCACGTTCGGCGGCTCCATCTGGTAAAAGTGTCGCAACCAGAAGCCCTCGCTCTGTTTGATACACACGAGTGATTCCTGCATCTGGACGAACAACTCGGCCGCTTGTGATGAGTTGCGGAACAATTCGCCCAAGTGTTCCTACGGGAATTGCAAAACCGACTCCAGAACTCTGTCCTGTCCGGCTCGCAATTGCAGTTGTCATACCGATCAGCAAACTGTTGGAATCGAGTAGCGGCCCTCCCGAGTTCCCTGGATTGATGGCCGCGTCCGTCTGTATTATCGATTTAATTGTTCTTCCGGCACGGGTAGGGAGCGATCTGTTGAGGCTTGAAATAATTCCTGTTGTCAAGGTTCGCTCAAGACCAAACGGATTTCCGATTGCAAAGACTTTTTGACCAACCTTCAAGTCGTTTGACGATCCAAACTGCACTGGTGCTAGGAGTTCAGCAGGAGCCTCAACTCGAAGTACAGCAACATCCGTGACAGGGTCCACGCCAACTAATGAGGCATCGTGTGAAGACCCGTCATACAGCACTGCCTGAATTTCCTGAGCACCTTCAATAACATGAAAATTTGTGAGTACATGACCTTGCTTGTCAATTACGATGCCAGAGCCAGCACCTTCTGATGGACTTTCCATGAGAAAGAAACCGGTAGTAACCGTTGCCTTTGTATTAATGTTAATAACACTGCGGTTACTGGTCTCATAAACATTGATATTGGTCTTCTCTTCAGCAGTGAGTTGCCGAGAAATCTGAACTGGTTTATCAGAACCAATTGGCGCTGAAAACAAGTAGCGTGAACGTGCAGCCTCTCCAGAGCAGAGCCCGAGAAAAACGGTTACGAGTCTTGCCATGTTGAGACCAGACCTCGAAATCAAATTTTCATTCATTTTTTTACCAATCAAATTCCTGTAAACCAACGACTGCACCGAGAGGGAACACTGGGCCGAGATCGTGAAAATGCTGTCTCAAAAGAGACCCTAAACCCGCTGGATGAGTTTCCTCAAGCCGAAAAACCTGGAAATAAACCGAATTTCTCGCAGGAATCGACATTGGCGGCAGAGGGCTGTGAAAATATCATCCAATTTGAAGACAGGTGTGGATCATGGTCTCATTATTGAGAGAACGTGTTGAACCGCACAGCCCAAATACTCGCTAGAGGTTTATTCATGCACCGCTGCCTATCGTCTCATTACCACGGGTTGCTTGCAATCTGCTCTCGCACTGCGATTAGGCTGCTGACAACGGCGGCAATTTGCGTCACGACAACTTTTTCGATGGCAACCGATGCAACCGTCACTTTGACACGCGCGACGCACCAGGACGAATCAGTACCGGCCGTCACTGCCGTTGGCCTTCAAGCAACTGGTCCAAGCGGTGATACTGCTGCTACTCGGATCTGTGTTTTGGTCGACACTTCGGCAAGCCAAAGCGGAGTGCTTCAACAGCAGTCCATCGAAGTTGTTCGTGGTCTCCTGAGTAACATCAGGCCGAAGGACCGTGTTCTGCTCGCAGCTGCTGACACAACTTTTGCGCCACTGATGACGGCCTTTGAAGAAGCCCAAAGCAGTGCCCTCGTCGATGCCCAACGTACTCTTGCTGATCGAACCCCACTCGGCAATACAAACCTGCTCAAAGTGCTTCGTTCGGCAATTGAATCTCTTGCAACAGAGGCAGGCCCAGCAGCAATTCTCTACATCGGGGACGGCCCCGGGCTGACTGGGATTCTCCCTGAGGATTTTGCACTTACGGTCGCTTCTCTTCGAGATGGCCGTGTGTCTTTCTCAGCGGTCACCATTGGACCAAAGGTTAACTGGCCCTGTCTTGCTGCCCTAGCGGCAGAGACCGGCGGAAACGTGATACAGCCCAACGCCACACTGACGGCGAGCCAAGCCGGTGAATCTTTAGCTCCTCGGATCGTATCGCCAATCCTCTGGCCAGACGACCAAACACTTTCGATCACGTCGTCAACGAAAGAAACA
>JBDOMQ010000203.1:0-14925 GCA_039831725.1 Pirellulales bacterium | reverse complement strand
GAGGATCTGTTTTTTTCTTTGCAATAATTTCCGCTACGTCATGAAGCCGCTGCGATGCCTCTTTGTCGTTACTAAGGGCCGCCAGATTCTCAATACGTCGAACAAGCTTGCGCCGTTTGAGTTTCCCGCTAGCAGATAAATCTGGCATACCAGGTTGCTCCGCACCTGAGCTTTTCATATCCATCCCAACGAGATGCAATGATCTCGCTGGTTGAGGAATATTCGAGTGAGGTATTTCGCCCTCCACTTGGTTAGAATGGTTTCTTTCTAGGCCTGGCATTAAACTTCTCCAGATGGTGCAAGGCGGTCGCAAACGAACCTGCAAGCCCAATTTAAGAGCCGCACTATGAGTACGATTGAAATCCAACCTTTCAAACAAACTATACCAACCGGCTCAGACTCTGCAGTGAAACCTTTCCGAGAAACAGCATCTGAGATGCCATCTACCACATATCCACTCCTCTCACCAATTCCCATCAGATCGTGCAGCATGTTGTTCTCTGGAGTCGTAGCGGCGATTTTCCTACTCTTCGTCGGAGCAGCAGAGTCAGCTGACCACCATCCGGAACTCACCCGACTTTCTCCCAAACAGGCCGTTTGGGTTGACGCTCAGTCACGGCAACTTGTGGTAGGTGGTGCTATCGCACTAGCCGATGGACCTATTGAGTTTTTTGCCTGTCCGCGAAAAACAAAAGAGCACGAATCTGTTGTTGTGGTCGATGCAACCGCCCAACTCGTTCACACGGGCCTTCTCGCCATCGGCCTTCGTCCAGGCAATCCTGCTTCGTTCTATCCTGATTTTAAACCAGCGACTGGAGATTCAGTAGCGATCACAGTGCGATGGCAGGATGACACTGGAAGCCATGAAGCATCAGCACAACGCTGGGTGAAGAATAGCCAGACTGGGCAGGAGTTAGAATACGACTGGATCTTTGCTGGCAGTAGCTTTTGGAAAAATCCTAAAACGGGAGTTGAATACTATCAGGCGGATGGCGGTGACCTCGTGTGTGTCTCGAACTTTCCAGCCGCCACACTGGATTTACCGATCACCAGTTCACAGGCAAATAATTCGTTGCTCTTCGAAGTCTTCACTGGCCGCGTACCAAAACGTGGGACACCTGTGGAACTCGTCTTCTCACAAGCAAAATAGATAGAACCAAGTACAACGACTGCATAAAAAAAGTACCTACGACCCGATCAAGCAGTGGGCAATAATTTCATCCGCCGTCGCAACATAACCTGTGTAAAACGGACCAAATTCAGCGTATCGCGCACTGGCCTCATCGAATCTCATCGTATACACGATTTCCTTTAGAAACTCTGGGCGACGGGCCCAGAGGGTGACTCCCCACTCCCAGTCATCGAGACCAACTGAAACTGTGATAAGTTGAGAGACTCGACCACCAAATTTCATTCCACTCGCACCGTGTTCGGCCATGAGTCGACTACGCTCTGAGAACGGTAGTGTGAACCAGTTCTCACCAACTTTTCTTTTTTTATTCATTGGGTAGAAACATGCACATGGCCACGGAGGAAAGTCCGGCTCAAGCCGGGCTTTTTGCATTGCTGGTTCCCTCGCTGCATATCCTTGAACTCGTGCTTTGTAGCTTGCGCTCTCAGGATCTTCTCCTTGTTTCACAAGTTTTGCCGCGAACTGCTCAGCCGTCGGCAGATACTCGCTGACCTCCGTGAGGCCCACAAAGGAATAGGTGGCCTCAAGTGCCGACCCAAGCGGACCCGCCAAGAGGCGTTGATGAACACTGTCTACCGAATGGGGTGACGGATCCAGAGCCATCACAGCAAAGTCAGCTTTATGTCCAGGTACGATCCATTTCTGCAGCCGAGTTGGGGACAAGGAGGACTCTTCATCCAAAGATTCTTTAAACGCGGTCAACCCCGCCGTCCGCTCCGTGTCTGTTAGCTGAGCCAGCCTTGTACGATCGAAACGATAGAACGAATGGGTGCAATGCCACCCAACTGTCGGTTCAACTGAAATCGACTCGTCTACCGCTGTATCGGCTGCTGGGCGACTTCCAGAGGGCCCCCCGGGTGCTTTTTTCGGTGCTGTTTGGTCGCTCATTGCTGGTTCCCTGGAGTTATGTCCTGACTTGATTGAGTGATCATTTGTGCCGGCGGACCGGTGATGAAATCCTGCATGTTCACGCACTTGCCGTCTACCCGTTAAGATATCAATGCGGAAAAACGTTGTTCTGTGTATTCCGCTCACATCCAAACCTTAGCCGAACAATGCTACTCAAGGAGTATTTCCCATGGGACAGGCAATCGTCGATCCACAGGAGTTGCGGCGCTTCGCGTCACGGCTACGCCATTTTAGTACAGAAGTCCACTCACAGATGCAGACGGTCCAACGCCAACTTCAAGCGCTCTCTGCAACCTGGCGTGATCAGGAACATCAGAAGTTCGCAGAAGAGTTCGAGCAACAACTCACCACTTTTGGTCGATTTGTGGAATCAACAGGAGAATACGTGCCGTATCTCATCCGAAAAGCAGAGCGAGTTGAGGAATACCAAAACCAGCGGTAAGCAACTCTCCCAGACCCGGCAGCACACATGTCAACACAGGCCGACATTAAGTCAATCGATACGCTTAGCCTGGTTAAGCTTGCGATGATTTCGTATGCGCATGACTCGAGCCAGGCACTGGCTGACATTGAAATAGAGGGGCAGCGTGGAATTGACTGGATTACAGTTGACCAAGCCGCCTTCTGGAAAGCTGAAATAAGACGCGCCGCCGACGGTGTCAATCAGGCAATTAAAGACCTCGAACATTGCCGAACGTACAAAAAGGTTGGTGACAACACACCTGCATGCGCTGAAGAGAAAAAGAATCTCGAAAAAGCAAGAAAAAGACTGCAGCGAGCAGAGGAGAAATTAGAACTCGTGAGGCGTTGGACTCCTGTTGTACTCCAGCAATTCAGGGAAACCTGTGTCAGGCTCGTTCGGTTTCGTGAAATTATCGATGTTGACTGCCCACGCGCAATCGCTCGCATCGAACAGATGCTCACCGCACTGGAAAACTATCAGACAGTCACGAGCCCTAGTCGCACGAATACTTCTGGCGGATCATCCTCCGTGGAATCGGTGGCCCGTCAGCCCGATAATAGTGATGGCAAACCCTCAACCGAAGAGAAAACCGATTCATGAAGACATGTGACTTATCAAGTGGGGCAGCAAAATTGGCACTAGCCTTAAAGCAACTTGGGATTAAGTGGGAACTCGCCTCTGAGACCTGGGATGATGCGACAGCCCACCGCTACCATGAGGAGTTTATTGTTCCTCTGAAACCTGACGTCAAGCAAACCCTTGAGGCTGTCGGCAGGCTTGCCGAGATCCTTGATCGTGCCCAGCGTGACGTGAGCGATGACGTCGTGTACTAGTATCTTTAATCGTTCGCCCTCTCCACCCTGACACAACAGCCCATTAGACATGTCTACTCCTGATAGCCAGCAGCACACAACCGACTCGAATGACCAGTCATGTTATGATCGTGATATTCTTCGCCAGCAAATCACAACCCTTCGTAAAGAGGCAACTCAGCGAGCAAAACTCGAAGAAATAATCGAGACAAAGTTCCAGGAAGAGACCAGTCGTCTGAATGTAGACGCAGAAACAAAAATCCAGGTAATCAAAGATCGCTGCACAACCCAGATTGCTTCACTCAATGCTGACTTCGAGAAAGATAAAAAGCGTCTCGAAGGACAAGTGGAGGCCCAACAGGCAACACTCGACGAGCAAAAGAAAAGTCGGGAGGGGCAGATCCTCCGAGAGTGGAAAGAGGTTGAGAAAGAGAAAACTGATGATCTCGAATTCGAAACCCTTTCTGCGGGAGAATCTCTTAAACAACAGAAGGAAGACACTGAAAGAAAAAGTTCTCGCCTTATTGAGTCTCTTGCTCAAACCATCGAACAACTTGACGACGATCTCAAGAAGCTTCAAGGGCAACTCGTTAAATGGAAAGTTAAAACAGCCTCTTCACTGCTTCCCACAGATCAAGACGACAGCCCCGACGAAGCCACTGAGGATTCTGCTCTCGCAGCCTCTAGCAGCCCTTCTTTACCCGAAGGCAAGGAGCTAATCGAATACCTCAAAACACTCATAGAGGAACTTCAGAACGACGCCAAGGCGATGAAGAGACTACCAAGTGCCCGTTGGGCCTTTTCTGATGGTGTCACGGCCTCGATCTTCATCATGCCTTGCATTCTCGCCGGTCTTTTTGTTGCAGCCGTCACCGTCCCGCTCACCATGAGTGAGTCGGACCTCCCGATAACCAGCATTGCTGTGGTTACGGGCCTTGTGACGCTCATTGCAGGACTCGGCGGAGGCCTCTTGTGGCAGTCGGGTAAGAAGAAAAAAGCACGCACTGAGCTCGAAGATCGAGTGACCGACTTTTCAAAGAAAAGACGGCTTCTCACGCTTTGTCATGCAGGCTGCCTTGATGCAATTGCTGAGAAATTGGAGCGAGACAAACACAAGCTCGACAAACGCCACGAACGTGACATGGAGAAAAAGCACGGTGGACATGCAGCTGGATCGGCCTCTGCCGGATCGAAAAAAGAAGCTGCTGTCGCCACCCTTCAAGAAAAATATGAAGCGGGGTGCAAGGCCATCGAAGAAAAAAAAGCTCGTGGCCTTGCTGTTCTCGATGAAACGTATCCGCCAAAAATAAAAGCTATTGAAGCAAAAGGCCGTGAGAAAATTGATGCAATACGAGCCGACTTAAACGAAAAACAGAAACAACTCGCAGAAGCAAAAGACAAACAATGGCGAGAGATGACTGATCGTTGGCAATCGACGCGGGAACAGACAGATCATATTTTTTCCGCCGCAAACGCAATTGATTCTCAGTCCTTTCCAGCCTGGGAAGTCTTATCAGACGGGTCCGCACAGCTTCCGGAAACAACACCTCCTGGTATTCGGTTCGGACATCTTGATTTATCTATGAAGTCAATTGAGGGTGGCGTGTCTCAGCATGCTGCACTCAACGGTTTCGGTCCTCTTGAATGGCGCCAGCCTGCTTTTATTCCGTGTCCTGCTCAGGCCGCCCTGCTGATTAAATCAACGCCTGAAGAGAAAGAGGCGGCATCAAGTCTTCTCCAGGCAGTGATGCTTCGTATTGCCTCAGGTCTTCCACCCGGACAGAGTCGATTCACTATTATTGATCCTCTCGGGCTTGGTAAACAATTTGCTGGCTTTATGCATCTTGCCGACCACGACGAATTACTTGTATCGAGCCGCATCTGGACGGAACCTGGGCAGATCGATAAGCAACTTGAATTAATCACCGAACAGATGGAGATGGTGATTCAAAAATATCTACGGAACGAATACAGGACGATCGGTGAATACAATGCTGAAGCAGAGGTTCCTGAACCATACCGTTTTGTGGCGATAGCGAATTTTCCAGCAAACTTTACAGAGACTGCCGCTCGCCGCCTGGCAAGCATTGCAAGCTCGGGTGCTCGTTGCGGCGTTTTCCCTATCCTTTCTGTTGATACCACTCAAACATTACCGTCCGGTTTTACGCTAAGTGATATTGAGTCAAACACGACGAACCTCACAGTACAGGACGGCACGTTTACCTGGGTCGACCCGGAATTTTCAAAGTGGCCTCTCCACCCAGAGATATCGCCTGATGACAAGGTTTTTACCCAGATCATAAATCGAGTTGGCCAGGCGGCCGTAGCCGCGAAGCGAGTCGAAGTACCTTTCGACCGAGTTGCTCCTCCTGAAGACAAATGGTGGACCGGTGATACGTCCAAAGAGATTAACGTGCCACTTGGACCAGCGGGTGCAAAAAAAACTCAATCGATGCGTCTTGGCAAGGGAACAAGTCAGCATGTACTCATTGCTGGCAAAACTGGCTCTGGCAAATCAACCATGATGCATGCATTGATTACAAATCTCGCGCTCAATTACAGCCCCAATGAGATTCAGTTTTATCTCATTGACTTCAAAAAAGGTGTCGAGTTTAAGCTGTACGACCATTACAAACTTCCACACGCTCGTGTCATAGCTATAGAAAGTGAACGCGAATTTGGACTCTCTGTGCTTGAACAGCTTGATCGTGAACTGAAAAGACGTGGAGATCTCTTCCGCGATTTATCTGTTCAAGACTTGGCCGGCTACCGAGCCAGCGGACATCCAGAGTCGATGCCGCGTGTCATGCTCATTATTGATGAATTCCAGGAATTATTTGTTGAAGATGACAAGCTTGCACAAGATTGCTCACTTGTTTTGGACCGACTCGTTCGACAGGGTCGAGCATTTGGCATGCATGTTCTTCTTGGATCTCAGACACTTGGTGGCTCATACAGCCTCCCACGAGCCACCATGGGACAGATGGCTGTTCGGGTCGCGCTTCAATGCAACGAAGCTGATAGCAGTCTCATTTTAAGTGAGGACAACACAGCCGCCAGGCTTCTGACGCGCCCTGGTGAAGCAATCTACAATGATGCAAACGGCATGGTTGAAGGCAACCATCCGTTTCAGGTGGTCTGGCTTGGTGAAGAACGACGTGAAAAATATCTTGGCAAGCTCAGAGAACTTGCCGACTCACGGAAAGACATTCCAGAACTACCCCGGCTCGTTTTTGACGGGAATGATGCTGCTGATCCTGATGCAAACACGCTCCTTCGAGAACTTATTGATGCAGGAACAATTGACAACAAACCGCCAGTGGCACCGATGGCTTGGCTTGGTGATGCAATTGCCATTAAGGATCCAACAGTTGCAGCATTTCGTCGGCAGGGCGGCACCAACCTTCTCATTGTCGGGCAGCGAGAAGATCTCGCCACCAGTATTTTATCAATGGCTACAGTCAGCTTGGCAGCTGGTAGTGACCCCTACCCCGGCGGTGCGATCGGAAAAGCAAGTCGGTTTGTTCTCTTTGAGCCGGCCATCGCCGAGGAACATCCCGACACCATGCTCAGCAGGCTCACAGAGTTTCTGCCGCACGAAATAGAAGTAGTAAGCCGCCTCGGAGTTGCTGACGCCTTTCGTGATTTGGCTGCCGAAGTCCAGCGAAGACTTGACGAGCAGATTTTGGATGCTGAATCGATTTTTGTTGTCATTCGAGATCTTGCTCGGTTCCGTGAAATCAGACGAAATGAAAATGACTTTGGCTTCTCCATGTCAGGCGAAGAGCAAGCAACTCCAGCCCAACAACTCGTTACAATCCTGAAGGATGGACCAACCGTCGGCATCCACGCCGTTATCTGGTGTGATTCGCTCACAAACCTTCAGCGGACATTTGAACGAGGCACTCTCAAAGAGTTTGAGCTTCGTGTTCTTTTCCAGATGAGCGGTACAGACTCAAGTCAACTTGTAGAGAATCCGTCCGCAGGAAGACTCGGAGAACAACGAGCCCTTTTTGTTCACGAGGAGACAGGCACCCTCGAGAAGTTTCGGCCATATCAATTCCCCAGTGATGAATGGCTTACGACTCTTTCCGAACGACTACGATCACGTCCGCAAGGGACCCCGACTGAACGACCCAAACCAAATACACCGCCATCTGACAAACCAAGAAACAACGATGATGA
Source organism: Pirellulales bacterium (assembly GCA_039831725.1). Lineage (GTDB taxonomy): Bacteria > Planctomycetota > Planctomycetia > Pirellulales > UBA1268 > UBA1268. The sequence continues at coordinate 7,364 of JBDOMQ010000203.1, read as the reverse complement.
CAGCTTTTCACTCAAACATGGGTTTGGTGATGACGAATTCAACTTTGCAAAAATGCTTGACGAACCACCCGAAGATGACACCGACGACACAGATTCTAAAACCCCAAAACCCGACGGCTCGTAGCTACTTACAAAAGGATTTCTCGGGTTCATCTTGTCTATGGATTCTATTCGTGACACATCAACGAGCACCACTTGGGGCGAGATTACTCCCTACTTCATTGGTGATACCGCCATTGAATGTGTTCTTTCGAGCAACCAGACGAGCCTTGCAGAACGTCTACGAAAACTCTCCTCCGTAGCGAATGCCATTCGCGAATCATCTATTCGTGGAATACGAGATGTTGTTGTCTCGCCCGACCGTGTCACAGTGGTGTATGACCCCCTGCTCATTGATTGCCTCGACTCCTTCGAAGCCGGTGTCCAGACAGCAGTGATGCAGCCACAGCCTCCATCGAATGATGGCAGACTTCATCACGTGCCGGTACAGTACGGTGGAGATACCGGGCCCGATTTCGACGCGGTCTGCCGCTCTCATTCGATTGACGCCAAAACTCTTATTCAGTTACATTCAACACCCGAATATCTTGTGACGGCAATCGGGTTTGTACCGGGGTTCCCCTACCTTCAGGGCCTTCCACAACAACTCGAAACACCACGCCTTTCCACACCGCGACGGCGTGTTCCTGCTGGGTCTGTTGGTATTGGAGGCAGCCAGACAGGCGTCTATCCTTTCGAAACCCCTGGTGGCTGGCATCTAATCGGCCAAACAAACACCACGTTCTTCGACCCAACACACGCCGCTCCTGCCCTCTTGCAGCCCGGAGATCGTGTTCGTTTTCATGAAACGAACGATGCGAATACGGCACACGATCACACAACAGCTAGTACAGTAGACAGTGAGGCACCAAAAGATCTAACAATCCTTGACCCGGGACTCATGACAACAGTTCAGGATCTTGGTCGCAGCGGGTTTCGTTCGTCCGGTGTTCCTTATAGCGGGGCTGCAGATCAAATTTCTGCCATACTCGCAAACAATATCCTTGGCAATCCAGAGAACGCGGCAGTGCTCGAGTACACACTTCTCGGGCCTACACTTCAATTTGAAGCAGACACCTTCATTGCAATTGCTGGTGCTACGAACAGTTCACTCGCTGGGTTACGCCCAATCCGTGTCCGACGTGGTGAGACTGTGCACCTTGGCCATACAACCAAGGGATGCCGAGGCTACCTCGCAGTTGCCGGAGGCATCTGCGTGGCCCCCGTTCTGAATAGCTACAGCACATATGTGCCAGCAAAGCTTGGAGGATATCGCGGGAGACCTCTCCAAGCTGGTGATCAACTCTGTATGGGGAAGCCACTGGTGACATCCTTTTCTCCAACCTGGAGCCTTTCCGATACCGTAGTCCCACTCCCCTCGAGCCCATGCACTCTCAGGATTCTTCCTGAAGGCTCTATCTCAGCCGCACATCGTGTCATAACAAGCACACCAATGAATGTAACTGCACAAAGTGACCGAATGGGCATTCGCTTTGATGGATCACTTCCGTCGTTGCCAGCCACTTCCCTTTCTCGGGCCGTACTTCCCGGAACAATCCAGCTCCCTCCAGACGGGAAACCAATTCTTCTTCTTTGTGACGCTCAGACAATTGGCGGCTATCCAGTCTTAGGACAGGTGATTGCTGCAGATCTGCCTCGTGCAGCACAACTTCGACCGGGTGACACAGTCTGTTTTTCTACGACAAGCCTGACAGAAGCACATCGCCTTCTCCGTCACCAACACGACGTGCTTGCGACGGCACAGCAAGGCATCACCCACACACTCGGTTTAGCTGAGAAACCAGAATGACTCACGATTCACGTAGTATTGATCTGAACTGCGATCTCGGCGAAGGTGGCCAGCATGATGATGCGATTATGCCACTGATTAGTTCAGCCAATATTGCATGCGGCGGGCACGCAGGTGATATCGAGTCGATTCAAACAACAGTGTCGCTTGCACGTGACCACGCCACTGCAATCGGCAGTCACCCCGGTCACCCAGACCCCGAACACTTCGGCCGCCGGGCACTCCCGATAAGTCCAGATGAAGCTGTCGAACTCGTTTTATGCCAAGTGTCGCGAATCGCGTCCGCAGCTAGTGATGACCTTCGTCATGTCAAACTTCATGGTGCTCTGTATCATCAGGTCGGGATGAATGAGGAATTAGCTGTTGCCGTAAGCCGTGCACTTGCAGTTGAGTGGCCCCATCTTCTGCTGTACGCAGCTGCAGGGAGCCTATTGACTTCCATTGCAGAGGATGAAGGGCTTCACGTTATTCCGGAAGCTTTTACTGATCGTCGATATAACGAATCTGGTGAACTTGTCTCACGAGCCGAAGACAATGCCATTATTGACAATCCAAATGAGGCCGCGAATCAGGCCTATGAACTTGCACGACACAACGCAATCACGATGCCATCAGGAAAACAGACACCAATCTCTGCTGAAACTCTCTGCGTCCACGGGGACGGTCTAGTTCCGTTTGAAATAATTCAGGCTATTCGATCGCTGCTCAAACGCGAGGGAATTCGTATCACCCAACCAACCCATCACTCAAGAAGCCATCGCCCTAAAAAGCAGTGCTGAGCACGTTCAATGGGCTGAATCCTTGGCGTATGGTATTCTGAACGAGGTCTTCATAAGGGAAATTTTATGGCAATTCGTATCTTCTTGCTCGGACTTATTCTGCTTGGTTGGACTCAGCGGGGCCTCCTGGCAGACACGCTAGGAACACCAAACATCATCTTCGTACTTTTCGATGATATCGGGTATGGCCAACCCACAAGTTATCGAACTGAGAGTCCTTTTCGAACACCAAACATCGACCGCCTGGCCCAGGAAGGAATGCTTTTCACTGATGCCCATGCCGCAGCTGCAAACTGCACTCCTACCCGATATGGTGTTCTAACTGGAAGATACCCATGCCGTATCGGGCAATTCGGCGTCCTGAAAACATATTCGCCCCCAATTATCCCAGCTGATCGACCAACAGTGGCGTCATTCCTTCGGCAGCAGGGGTACCACACCGCATGCATTGGGAAATGGCACCTCGGCATGAACTGGATCGACGGGAAGCCGGGCACGGAAACGAAACTCCCGATTGGAGCAAAACTTACCGAAGGACCGAACTCACGCGGCTTTGATTACTTCTACGGTTTCACGCATGCTCGAAACATTGGGTCAATTATTGAACAGGATACCGTGGTAGCAAACGTTGACGCTGTTGATAACCAGCCTCTCATGATCAAACAGGCCGTAAAATACATCACTGAACGTGGAGAAAATAAACAGCCATTTTTTCTTTACTTCCCGATGTGTCCTCCGCATAGCCCAATAGCACCCGCTGATAACATGAAAGGCAAAGGCGGTATATCTGGCAAAGAGTCTCGATATGGAGATTGGGTCTACCAAGGGGACCACATGCTTGGCCAGATACTAGACGCACTTGAACAAACTGGGCAAACAAAGAATACGCTCATTATCGCTACGGGAGATAATGGTGCTGCAAAACGACCATACCCTCCACTGCGTGAGGCGAAGAGCAGCATTTACGAGGGTGGGCATCGCGAGCCTTTCATCGCGAGATGGCCCGGCAAGATTGCTCCCGGCACCAGAACTAGCCAGACCATTTGCCTCACCGACCTGTTCGCTACCTGCGCCGAAATCCTTGAAAAACCGTTACCTAGTGACGCCGCCGAAGATAGTGTCAGCTTTTTGCCTCTGCTTTCTGGTCAAAACGATAGCCCGACTCGTGAGGCAACAATTCACCAGGCACCCGGAGGCCTTGCGATTCGACGAAACGAATGGAAGTTGATTTTTCACCGAAGCGGCCAACGTGAATTATTTAACCTCAGTTCAGACATCGGAGAGACCACAAACCAGATTGACTCGCATGCTAACATCAGCAGATCACTCGAAGAAATGATGCTTCGCTACATTGACATGGGCCGTAGTACTCCCGGTCAACCACAAAAAGTCGAATTTGACCTCTCTTCCATTACTGGAGAAAAGAAAGGCAAGAGGAGCAAAAAACAGCAATAGCCAAAGGCTTGCATTGCTCTACACGTTCAAAACGACTGCTGAACACATCACATAGATTAGACAAAAACAATGAAGAACTCTTTTGTTCAAAAAGTATTGAGTGTATTTTTCTTACTGACACTCCCACTTTCTTTCCCGTGCGAAAAAGCAATTGCAGCAGCATCAGAGTCCCGCCCAAATATTCTGTTTATCATCACAGACGACCAGGAGCGGCGGGAATTTAACTTTCTTGAAGAAGGAAGAACAGAACATGGCCACTCTCGGAACCTGAGTCCTCATATTGACCGCCTTGCTCATGAAGGCGTGGTCTTTCGAAATCAATATGTGACCAGTCCGGTCTGCACGCCATCACGTTTTTCAGTCCTCACGGGGACCTACGCAAGCCGGTCTGCGAGTTTTCAACGAACTGTCGATCGAGGTGGACAGGTAAATATCACATGGAATTGTCATATTGATCCGACAACTCCCAATCTTGCAAGAACTCTTCAACAGACCGGTTACTACACCGGCGCTGTTGGAAAAAATCATGTCATCGAAGCCAAAGATGTGTCCCGGAATGACGGCCCGGCAGAAGATGCCGACCCGACTGACCCCGAAGTGGCTCAATACTATGCGGAGAAACAGCAGAAACTTGTGAACGCGTTCAAGCAGTGTGGCTTTGATTTTGCGGCGAACCTCTACCAGGGAAATCTTCCAGGGCACACCTGCAAAGCACTCGAATTTCATAACATGGACTGGATTACCAGTGGTGCAATTGAATTCCTTGATACATGGTCAGCTCAAGATAAGCCATTTTTTCTTTACATGGCAACAACACTCAATCACGGGCCGGGTCCTCGGTACAAGAAATATACCGGCAACACACTGGCCACACCTGCAGGCTTACTCCCTCAACCACTATCTGTTCAGCCTGACAGAAAAACAATTCCAGAACGGATTGCTGAGGCTGAACTTTCTGGTGAACCCACTGCTTGCGATGTTCTCTGGCTTGATGATGGCATTGGTGCCGTTCTTCAAAAACTAAAAACAATGGGGGCACTTAATGACACAATTGTTTTTCTGTTCAATGACCATGGTGTTGAAAGTGGAAAAGGCTCTCTTTACGAGGGAGGCATCCGATCTGTAAGCCTGGCATGGTCCCCAACTCACTTCAAAGGCGGGCGATATCCGGGAGTCAACATTTCAAATATTGATTTCGCACCCACAATCATGGACCTCTGCCATATACCAGAATCACAACGACATCAGGTCGACGGCAAAAGTTTTGCCAGCGTTCTGAATGGAAATGATCAAGAAATCCATGATCATCTTTTCTTCGAAATCGGTGCAACACGTGCTGTCCTGAAAGACGGCTGGAAATATCTTGCCTTCCGACTACCGCGCACGGTTTCACCAAATCCTTCCAAGCCATACACGCATCTCGCGGATCGTCCTGGTGGACGGGGTTCTGAAGGACCTGCGAAAGATTTCTACCCAAACTACTACGACACAGATCAACTCTATGACATCAGGAGTGATCCTTTAGAGCGTAACAATCGCATAGCAGACCCCTCGCAGAAGTCACGCATTGAAGTCTTGAAAGCACTACTCAAAAAAAACCTCGCTAATGTCCCTGGATCGTTCGCTGAGTTCACCGATGAAGAGACATCCAAATAACTTGGTACCGATGATCGACCAAGCAGACCTGATCCCATCAAATAACACAAACCACGCTTTTTTTAAATTTCCTTCAATTAAGAATACTATGAGACCATTCCTACTATTCCTCTTTACACTTCTCCTCGTTGCTTTCACCAGAACAGAAAGCGAGGCACAACAACACTTCGATCCTACGTGGGAGTCTCTCGCCAAGAACCCACTTCCGGAATGGGTAAAGGATGCGAAGTTCGGCGTCTATACGCATTGGGGCATTTACTCTGTGCCGGCACACGGTGGCCCTGATTACATACGAAATCTGTACGAGGGGTCGCGGACCGATGCAAAAGGCGTGTACTCCTATCACACCAAGAAATACGGGGCACTCGAAAATTTTGGATACAAAGACTTTATCCCACTTTTCACTGCACCAAAGTTTGATGCAAATGATTGGGTTGGCGTCATGCACGACGCTGGTGCAAAGTTTGGAGGCATATGCCTTGTCCATCATGACTCATTCCTCCTCTGGGACAGTAAAGTAAACCGGTGGAATGCAGGAACTATGGGGCCATGTCGTGACATCTATGGAGAAATTGCCAAGGCAGTGCGTCAGTACGATGACATGAAACTTCTTGCAACCTTTCACCACGGAAGAAGCTTTGGGTATGCGACAGGAGGAATGAAGAGCGATGACATCACAGACACCATGCGAGAAACATGGGATGTTTTCGACCCGGAGTTTCACGACTTCTACTGGAACCAGTGGACCGGGACAACTACGGAGTTCTCTGATCAGTGGAAGGCAAAAATATCGGAGGTCATCGATACTTATCATCCGGATATGATCTGGTTCGATGGACTCCGCACCGCTATGCGAGGAGATCATCCACCTGAGGCATATGTACTCGACGTTCTCGCAAAATATTTCAACGATGCCTCACGGAATCAACAACGTGTAACAATATGTAACAAACATGGTGGTGAATTTAATTTCCCCCACGACGTTGGCCTCAAGTGCTACGAGAACGGGCGCGATATGCCAACCAATGTCGGCCCATGGTTTCTCATCGATCGTGCCATTGCCTACCCTTGGAGTTATGTCAACGACAAACGATACAAAGACGGAGCTGATTACCACGTTCGCAGCATTGTTGATGTCGTGAGTCGTGGTGGCATTTTCCTGTTGTCACTCACACCGAAAGGCGATGGATCCATCCCACCGGAAGAGCGGGAAATCATGAAAAACATTGGGGGATGGATGAAAGTCAACGGCGAAGCCATTTACGGCAGTCGACCTTGGAGAATTCACGCTGAAGGCCCAACTATTACACGAGGACTTAAACGAAACAATAAAGGTGAAGAGAAAGAGCAGTGGGATTGGCGTAAAGAATTTACTGCTCAGGACATTCGTTTTACACAAAAGGACGACACCCTCTATGCCATCACGCTAGCCTGGCCAGACAATGGAAAACTCCAGATTCAATCACTCGCCGAGGGTTGTGAAGAAACCATTGAATCAATCAACTTAATTGGCAGCAACAACCAACTGGAATGGGAACAAAGCAAAAAATATCTTGAGATTACCGTGCCTGAAAAACCTCCTGGTGAGTACGCTTTTACCCTCAAGATTACAACAAAGTGAGCGA
>JBDOMQ010000289.1:0-3036 GCA_039831725.1 Pirellulales bacterium | reverse complement strand
ATTACTTTCCTTTGCATTGACAAAGTTTGTGCCGGCTCCAGCAGCACCCACAAAACCAATGCCTACAAACACGGGCACGGGAAATCCTTTGAGTTCCTGAGTCACACCAATCGCAGGGACGACGGATCCTGGGACAGTGCTTTTGTCAGAGAAGCGGTCCACACCGATCCCAGGAGCTGGAACATTTTGCGTGAGATCAAATGTTGACTCAGCCCAGCCGCCGCCCAGGGTCATGTGAGAACCCTTGAACTGAGTCATGGCTGCGGGGTTTCCGTTGATGGCCGAGACGCAGTCTTGTGGTGCTGCAACACTTGTTCCAGCCATGCCCCCGGATGCTGGCATCAACGTATTTCGGAGATCGACACCATATGATTGTCCGAATGAATATGGCGAAGCAGTTATCCAGTACGACGTAACAAGGCAGAGCAAAGGTAGTAACCTGCGATATCGCATGGTGAGTCTCCGTGGCAACACATATCTTCTTCGTGATTCGGATCAATTGAAATGCTTTGTTTGTCTTTTGACGCGTTCGTGGAAAACAAGACGTACCTGACGCATATCTTCACGCCAACGCAGGCTGCCTTCTTTGCCTTGTTTGCAAAAAGGTCTGCGTGGAAAATTCGCAAAAATGTTGTTTGAGCCCAAGCGTGCTTGAGAACAGGGAGTTGATCGCCGAAAAAATAGACTAGGCAATCGTATCTTGAGAAAGGTCTAGCACGGCTCCGAACGATGACAGCTCGTTGTTACCTGATTTGTGCGTTGATTGTCAGCTGTTGCACCTGTTGTTTATTTCTTCTGATTCAGATTGGACACGCTGAAGACTTCACGACATTCGGTACCATTTCTCATCCGGATGGAACGGGAGAGGGATTTCCAAGAATCTACGAACTCCGCAATGGAAGTACGTTCCGTTTACGGGGCCGAATCGATACCGATGCACTGTGGTCGATTCAAGATGCATCGAATATCAGCACCTTCGGCAATCTTGGAAGCGTAGTTGGTCTGAGGCGAGCACGAGTTGGTGCTCAAGGTCATTTTGGCTTAGATAGTCGTTACATAGCCGAAATTGATATGGCCTCAGGAACAGTCGTGCCACGTGATGTCTTTATCGGATCACAAAAGCATAACGGGCAACCTGAAGTTCGACTTGGGCATTATCGCGAGCCTTTTAGCCTTGAGGGTGGCACAAGTGCAAATTTTTATGCGTTTATGGAACGGTCTCCAGTTAATGATCTCGATCCCGCTCGTAGCTGGGGGATATCTTTATTCAATGACCAACTCAATGACACAACCACGTTCGCAACGGGACTCTTCCATGACGGTGTTGGTCAAGCTAGTTTTGAGGGTGGAGATGGAGCTGCAGTTGGATTAACGAGCCGCCTGACCGCTTCTCCGATTCTTGAAGGTGATGGTGAGCAGGTTCTCCATTTTGGTCTTGTTCTTTCAGAGCGTCTTCCAGAAAACGGTGTCGTTGTTATCAACCAGCTTGATGCATCGCCACTCCTTGAATTTACAGATTCAACAACCTCTCCGTTTGTACCAACTATTCGTATTCCTGCGAGTTATCAGCAGCTTTTCAACACACAGATTGCGAGGGTGTGGGGGCCACTTTGGACGCAAGCGGAGTGGTACGGCACGCTCATTCCACAGCACGCGGGAGAGGTGTTATTTTTTCATGGATATTATGTGAGCGCCGGGTATTTCATTACTGGTGAATATCGCAAGTACCAAAAAGACGATGGTGTTTTTGGTCCTGTGAAAGTACGCCACCCGAGGTTGTTGGGTAGTCATTCTCGTGGTCGGTCAAGAGGACGTGGTGGCTGGGAACTTGTCGCTCGCTATGCGTATCTTGACTACTATGATCCAAATACGCCTTTGAGTCCGAAGGGGACGACTTCTGGTATTCGGCTCGGCCAGGCGACGTTTGGGCTCAACTGGTATCTCGCAGATCGTCTACGGATTCTTTTTAATTACAACTACGCTGTACCCGACGAGCCGACTGCTGGTGCCAGCGAGGCCAGTGTTTTTGGAACACGGCTCAACGTGCATTGGTAAAAAGGAGCACTTTCAGTCAAAAAGAAAGCACTACCGGTTTTTCTTACGTTGTGACTTTTTTTCTTTTGGATCTGGATTTCGTGTTTCTGGAATTGGAAGGCCGTCATCAGGTTGATCCCACAGTCGGTATGGATCATCAAGGCGTCGCATTTCTGTAAGCAGAAGATTTTCTAATTCTTTCCGTTTCTGTTCATGCTTTGGGTCATCGGCTAGATTCTTCTGCAAAGGTTCTGGTGATCTACCCATTAGCGTGGTGAGCGCCTCTTGGTGGTGTTCCTGTATGAATTCATCGGGGTTATCTGCGAGGTTAAAGAGTTGTGTCTCCTGCACGCCATCTTTCGTCGATTCGTATTTAATCAGTTTCCAATCTCCGCTTCGTATGGATCGAATGCCGGGCTTGGCGCCACCGCAATACGCGCCGTAAAGGTTCGCTCGCACAATGTCCTGAGTCCCTTTCAGGACTGGTAAAAAGCTTGTGCCCTCAGATGTTTTGGGTGCTTGAATGCCAGCAATGTCACACAGCGTAGCGAGTACGTCGAGCAGGTACACATTGCCACGTGCTCGTGACCCAGGCTTAATGCCAGGCCCTTTGACAATGAATGGAACTCTCCATGTGTGTTCGTAAAGATTTTGCTTTCCCTGAAGGCCGTGTCTTCCGATCGCCATGCCGTGGTCCGCAGTGTAAAAAATATAGGTATTCTCCAATTCACCCATGGAGTCAAGTTTCTGCAAAACTCGCCCGATCTGAATGTCAATATTTTCGCTGCAGGCAAACTCGCGGCCAAGTTCATTTCGAATTGTTTGTTCATCTCTGTTAGTCCAGACTCCACTGACACCTACTTCGTCGCGGACAGTCATGTGGGTGTTATTAAAAGGATGAGCAGGGAGGTAGTTAGGTGGAAGTCGCGGTTGTTTTGAGTTGGCTGGGGGCAGCGTATTTCGATCGGTATGGTTCACCGCACCGTATTTTGCAAGAAGTTC
>JBDOMQ010000091.1:0-3040 GCA_039831725.1 Pirellulales bacterium | reverse complement strand
AAATTCAGCGTCTGATTCTGAATCAGGTCAGGAGCGTACTCCTGCGTTTCTGTACCAAAGTTGCCCCACAACATGTCGCGACGATCATCGTTCCACAGAAAGTATGGGTAATAGTGGTGCGCCTGCCGCTGGCAGTTGTAGCCATAGAAGCGATCGAAGCCCATCTTGAGCGGCTCACTGACACTACCCGGCGCGCCAAGGCCCCACTTACCGAACAGACCTGTTGTGTAGCCCGCTTCTTGCAATACATGTGCCATAGTTTCGGTATCCGCCGGCATTGGCTGTTGGCCTTCAGGCATAAATTCAGAATTTCCGCGTACGACGGCATGGCCAACGTGCTTTCCTGTCATCAACGCACAACGAGACGGTGCACATACGGTGCTTCCAGAATAGTGACGAGTAAACTTCATACCTTGCTTCGCCAAGGCATCAATGTTCGGTGTTTCAAAATGCGTCTGGCCGTAACAACTCAAATCGCCATACCCGAGATCGTCTGCCAAGATGTAGATCACATTAGGGTGCTCAGCTGACTGAACTGGTACCACCAGGCACATGGTGGCAAACACTAGAATCGCACAGGTTCGTTTCATATCAGACCTTCATTTTTTTCTTTTTTGTTTCTTCCGCTTAGCCGATTTTTGCGTTGGCTTTTCGGCATGCACGGCTGCAAGATAGTCGAGCAGCCGCTTTTCCATTGCTGCAACTTTTGATGGATTGTCGCCAGCGAGATCGTTGCCGTGCTCTATCGGGTTACTATCAACCTGATAGAGTTCACGCGATTCAATGTTTCCCTCGGGCGTCCACTTGATAAATAATTTAAATTCACTTTCACGGATGGCTGATTCCAGGTAACGCCCAGGCCTGTGAAAAATGAGAGAGTTACCTGGACGTTGCACGGCTTTCGTTGCTGGATCATGAAGCACCGGACGAAAACTAACCCCATCAATCTCGTCACTAAGCGAGCCTGTCCCACCCGCAAGATCAAAAAAAGTTGACAGGAAGTCATAGCCTGCAACCGGAACATGACTCACCGAACCAGCATGCACTCCTGGCCCTCGTACCATGAAGGGAACACGTATCCCTCCCTCATATAGACTGTGCTTCGCGCCGGTCAGAGGAAAATTGGTCGGCGGTCGATTTATATCGCCACCCGGAACTGTACCACGTCCCCCATTGTCCGCAGTAAAGAACACGTACGTGTTATCAGCAATCTGAAGTTCATCGAGTGTGTCCAGCAGGCGGCCAATACCTTTGTCCAGTTCTTCCATCATGGCGGCCCACGCCTGTGGATACCCCCGATCAGGAACACCTTTGGTTTTGTATTTGGCCAGTGTGTTTTCAGTGCAGACCACCGACAGATGCTGCGCATAGTAACTTGTCTGCACATAGAAGGGCTTATCAGTTCCTGCCTGCTCTTTAATAAACGCAATCGCACGGTCTGTCATAGACGGGGTACGTTTAGCATCCTTGTTATCAATAAAGTGTGGCGGCCCGTCATCGTGCGAACCTTTCACACCAAGCGTGTTTGGCATACCACCCGTACCATTGCCTGTCATTCCATCGCTGGTGTGGTAACCGCACTCTTCTGGTGTTGAGATCATCTGCTCACCCCATTTCCCAAAATGAGCACATCTGTAGTCTGGGTTTGCGCGATTGAGAGCCTTGGGAATTGTCATGTGATCGGCCGGCACCCACGGGCTTCTGAATTCGGTACCACTGCGTGCCGTTGTTGTGCCGCAAAGAATACTGCGTCGGGTGGGTGTACATAATGGTGCTGGTGAGTAGCCACTTGTAAATCGAATTCCCTCGTTCATGATCCGATTCATGTTCGGGGTTTCCAGATACTCCGACCTCGATTCCGACACCCGTGGATCCATCGGCTGCGATAGCTGACTCCAGCCATGATCATCGGTCAGAATAAGAAGAATATTCGGCGGTTTCTCGGCATAGGCATTCGAGGATAAAAGCGCGAGAGATATCAAAAAAAGAAATGGTTTCATCATGAATTTCTAGTCTGTATGGTTCGAATTTTTGTAACAGCCAATTGGACTCGCCACACCTATCTTTTACTCGCTTTTGTCTTGCCATTAAATTCCAGCACGGCTTCGTAGGCCATCCGCTGCAGATACGTCTTTTCTTTGTTATCAAAAACCACAGTTGGCTCCCCGCCATCGGGGTCTTTTCCATTCTTCAACTTGTTCTCGGTGACTGAGTTGAACGTAAGACCTTCAGGACTCTTTCCAGTAATCGCTGCATAAAAAAGGTTGGCTACCAGAAAGGCACAGGTCTGATTTGGATGCCCATCGTTGTGGTAACGAAAGACGAGACCAGTACCCGGCTTGTCGGCATCACCCGTTTGGATGTTCTTTATCGCCAGGGGCACAGGTATCACAGCTTTTGGTTGCAAGCCCTTTTTCATCCGTCTACCCACCACGGTGTCACGATCGGCAGAAGCAACATTATATGGCTCAGTTACTGGGTCCTTATTCTGCGTTTCCGGTGACGTCATATACAGAATGACGTCGGCACCCTGTGCTTTCGCAATCTCAGCAAGCTTTGTCGCATAGCGCTCATACGCCTGATTCGGCTGATCCGACACATCTCGCCAACTCTGCAGGACCACGTAGTCCCACTTTGTCTTTGGATTATCCCGGAGCAAAGCCTCATGGTTTTTGATCGCGCTGGCAATATGGCTATGGATTTTCGCAAAGGGATACGACTTGCCCAATGCCGCCTGGTGTTGCTGCCACTCCTCAGGATTGGGCGGGGTATCAGACTTGATAAATTCCTTCATTTTCGCAATGCGTTCGTTGATTTGTTTATTCGACAGAGTGCTTTGTTCAATAAAACTCTGACTGAAGTAATAGGTCGAATGCTTGAACATATTTTGCCCGCCATAGATGATGCGTTGCACCTGCACGTCGGTCGTGGGATCACCTTCTTCGAGAATTTTCTCTACAAGGCCCGCAACGTCGTGCCGAGCGGTGAAGCTGTTGCCAAGAAAAAGAACGTTGAGCTTTTTTGCAGGTTTTTCAGCAAA
>JBDOMQ010000199.1:0-3041 GCA_039831725.1 Pirellulales bacterium | reverse complement strand
AGCTTGTGGATGTGAGCCAGCTTGTGGAATTGAGGCAGCTGTAGCCCCAACTCCGGACGCTTCCGCATCAGCCACAAAGGCTACCAAGGTAATTGCGGTCAGTCGTACCGTAAGCACCAAATAGTGTAAACGTTCGGTCGAACGGAAATCCGTTGCCCGACTTCGGCCAGTGATCTCCGCTCGGGGTACCTACCCCGGGCGGAGTTTTTTATTTACTGGTTCATAAAACGGCATGCCTTTTACCGGCTGCAGAGTGCACAGAATTCAACATGGCATCTGCATTCCAGCTTCGCTACACGCTGCGAGCTGTAAGACGAATCCTATTCTTCACCGATTGAGGACTCGTTACGAACGAAGCCAACTTTGAGCCAAGGATGATTCTTGGTGTGGGTCACCAACCATGTAAAATTTGAATTCCATAGCCGGACGAAACACGAGCCAAAACCCTACACAAATCTGACTGATCGGCCCGATAGTTCCTGTTCGCCTCATTTTTTGAATCCGTCCATGCTAAAGCCCAAAATGAAGTGGCTTAGGACACCAAGAGGACTTCTTTCGATTGTCACCTGCCTGTATTAACCCTATAATAAGAACGTTGTACAATGAGTTCTCTGATGAAGAGTACGGATCTCATTGGTCTGGAACTTATATGCCATCCTCTAGCCAATCACCTTAAGATGCTTGAACGTCGGCCACTTTTCCCAGGTGTCATTGAAATTAACCATCAAGCTGGATGGAGAATTGGATGCAGTGTCTATCTTCTCTTTGATGAAAATGAATGGATTCTTGTAGACATTGGGTATGAGGAAAATGTCGATGAGATCGTTGAACTTATCCGTCAAATCGATTTCCCAATTTCTCAATGCCTTGGAATTATTGCTACCCATGCAGATGTTGACCACATTCAGGGACTCGCTAAGGCAAAAAGCCTTTTAAAAGCGCCTGCTTTTGCCCATCCAAAGGCGGTGGAATCACTTGAACTAGGCGACCGGATTAAAACGTTTGCTGAGATTTCAGCTCAAAATGTACATCTTGAAATGCCCGTCGTAAAAATTGAAAAGCCAATTAGAGACGGTGAGAGAATCAAAATTGGCAACCGAGAGTTGGAAGTATGGCATACACCTGGCCATACGGACAGCCAACTTGCGTTCCGCTTCGGTGATCTCCTTCTGTCAGGCGACAACATCTACAGAGATGGGTCTGTGGGAGCAATTGATGCACATCACGGCAGCGATATTCCTTCGTTTATTTCATCACTGGAGCGAATTGCCGCCAGTGACATTGAATGGCTTTTACCAAGCCATGGACCTGTTTTCAGAAAAAATGATGAGTTGCTCGGAAAAACAATTACCCGACTGAAGGGCTATCTCACTCTGGCTGACTTCGGTACCTGTGCCACCCACTGGCCGCTTATGGATGAGTGGGATAAAGAATTAGCCGAGGGACGATTACCTTCTGAGCAGACACAGACAGCATAATTTCTTAAATTATGCCGAAAATACCACTTTTTCCGTGAAGTCTGATCGTCCTGCTTGCCGATAATTTTCCTGATGTGCGGAAGAACCGTTCGCGGACTTACCGAATCAGTACACGGGGGGAAATAGAATGAAGTGGCATACGTATGCACTGGCACTAGTTGTTGCCTGTGCTTTTCTCGGGTATTCGTTACCTGCGAGCGCCCAACAACCACCAACAGCTGGCCAACAGGCTTATGGTTATCAGTGGGCAAACTCGTACAACACCCACGACTGGAATCGTCTCTACCATTATCCGTATGTCTGGTATCCCCAGAATTATTATGCTGATGGATATATGAAAAGTGCCAATGATCTCTACCATCGCTATCCTCAGGAAATGCGAGTACCCGTTTACAATCGATCATGGCAAAATTACTATCCTAAATCTCGTCGGTACCATCAGGGCCATCATTTTCAACTCGACGTATTCTGACGTGGCTATACCTAAGAGTGAAATTTCCTGAATCTACAGATGCCGTAGCACGGCTTCTTACTGAGATTCACTTTGCACACGACTAGAGATTGTATCCCGCCAGCACATCCAAAGAGGTATTTCTGGAACGGGAGCATGTGCAGCAACTCTCTGCTTGTTTTCCGGATCGTCATATTCAATAGACCATGCATGCAAAGCAATTGGCTGATGCCGAGTGTCTTCAATATCCTCCATTGATGCACTCCCATACAGTGCGTCATTAACTATTGGCATGCTACGACAAGCCGCCTGAATTCTCAATTGGTGCATACGGCCTGTTTCTGGATGCAGCTTCAATACACAACGATTTTTACTCGATGCCAACACGAAACCTTTTGTTAAGGCTGGCTTTGCATGACTATCATGTGTTTTCACCACTTCAACACGAGGCTCTCCAGGAACTTTGCGTATCGCATCCCGCCAAATAAATGTTTCTTCGCTTGCGAGCAACACATCTGTCGACTCAACGATCGCAACATACGTTTTTTGGATTTGTCGACGTTCGAATTGGCGTGAAAGCTGTCTGGCCGCCCTCGGAGTCAGGGCTAGAAGCATGACACCAGAAACTGCGCGATCAAGGCGATGTGGTACTCCGAGGAATCCACCAGGATGACGTGTGACTCCCGACGCGACCGCATCTTCAAAGTGTTGATGAAACTTTTGCCGCCTTATCAGAGACTCGACAGATTCGATGCCCCATATCGCCTGGGTCGGAAGGCCTGCAGGCTTATTAACAGCTAAAACTCCGTTCTTCTCGAATACTACCTCAATTTTATGGAGATCACTCATGTACGATATTTGTAGTTCGAGACATCGATTTATTGAACATATTTTTAACGGGCTCACTTTTGTAGCAAACTGACTGAAAAGGTGGTGGCATCTGATTCATTGAACTACCGCAGGGCCACAATAGACTACTACAATAAAATTCTGAGAGATTATGACTACACGATTATCAATTGCTTCGTGCTTTACGCTATTTTTTTTCGTTCTGACTAATGTGCTCAAAGCAGAGCATATCCCTGCTCACGAATTTGACATAGCTAATGGTT